>JBBQDJ010000199.1:0-7301 GCA_038319595.1 Verrucomicrobiales bacterium | reverse complement strand
AATCCGGGTTGAGTCCGAGCGATACGGCGAGCGGCCGATTCAGGAAAACTAACTGGGGATTGCTCACAGGAACAGGGCGGACCCGTGAGAAAAACAGCTCCGGCAACTGCAGATAGGTATGATCCCAATTCCAGCCGGCATTGGCGTCTTTCCGGGCGGTTGCGTGCATGCCACAAGCTAGGCGGATGTCCCGCCGTTTCAAGTCTGTGAATTCATCCTTTCCCGCAGGCCGTGGAATCGGATAGGTAATGGCTCATGGATTCAAACATCGCGCGGTTCATCGATCTCGCCACCCGCCCGCTGGAGAACAATGCGGAGTTGCAGCTTTCGGCCGAGGCAGAGTTGCGGAAATCCATCGAAGCGCATGCGTCGGACCGACCAGGGGCGCTGGCGGAATCGATCGAATCATTGGAAACCGCCGACCGGCATCCTCTTCGGAAGCGCGGGTGGTTGGTTTTAGTCGCGGTGACGGCGGTCATCGCCCTGCCGTTGTTGGTCCACACGATTCTACAACTCAAGGAGTTTTCGAATGTCCGCTCGTTGGTCACGATGAGTGGTTTTCCCGAATTCGAGAAGCCGAAAACCCTCGGTCTAACTCCACAGCAAAAACTTCTACTATTGGGTGCCAGCGGGATGTCCAACGAGGCCGATAAATGGAAGCCGTTGTGGGACAGCGCACCGGACAACCCGGCTTATCTCGCCGAATATGCGTCGGCGTATTTCAGGGAGCACAAGAAGCTTTCACCGGAAATTCTGGCGGCGGCAGAAAAGCTGGATCCTGAGAACGCTTGGTTTCCCGCACTTGCCGCCTCCGGCATCGCGGAAGGAGCGGTGACGAAAGAGCGGACACCCTCCAGTTCCGCAAAAACCCCACCGAAGACGCCGGTGTGGAAGATCAACGATGGGAAGCGGTTGGAGGAGGCCCTCGCGGCGATCCATCAGTTTTCGGGGAAAACCAAATTCACCGCCTATCAGAACGAACTGTTGAAGCAGCGGATTCCACTATTCCCTCCGCGCAGGGACTTTATCAGCCAGATTCCGCCGATGGTTTATGTGGCTTCGATGCCGACGACCAGTGTTGGGTCGAGAAAGCTGTGTGATGTGTTGGCCGCCGGGGCACAACAATGTGCGGTAAATGGTGATGCCGCGGGATACCGGCAGATCGTAAACGACTGGCAAGAGTTGGTTCCTCTCATTGCCAGAGATGGCAATACGCTGATCGACGGATTGATTGCGAGGGTGTTTTTTACAGGTCCATTGCAAAATTTCCGGGATGCGGCACGAGCGCTCGGATTGGAGAAGGAGGCGCAGCATTTTGCGGAGATGCACGACCGGTCGCTGGCGGAAAAGGAGGGGCGTGAAAAGCGTGATCAAGTAAGTCCTGAATTCGAATGGTTAAGGCCACACGCGTCAGTCCTAACCGGTCTAACGATTCCGATGTTGGGCCGGCAGGTGAAAAATCCACCCCATCTAACTGACAATGACCTGCGGCCGGGTCGTTATGCAGACCATGCACTGCTGGAGCGCTTTGGTTCGTGGGCGGCGTTTCTCATATTGGGTTTCTGCGCGGCATCCGCGTTTTCATTCCGGTTTCACCAGCGGCCGCTGGCCCGCAGGCTCTCGGCGCGGATGGTGGATCTGCTGCGACCGTCCGATTGGCTTTGGATGTTCGTGGGTGGGATCGTTTTCCCGGTGATGTGGTATTTCGGGATCACGCGGTTGACGCCGTTCAGTGCTCGCGAGTGGTCTGCAACGTGGACGGTTTTCATTCAGCCGGGCGGGCAATTCGGCTGCATGGTGCTGTCGATGCTGGTGATGACGTTGCAGATGGCGAGTTGGCGGTTGGCAAGACGCGGCGCGGCGATTGGTTTGATGACGCGATTCTCGTGGATCGGATGGTTAGCGGCTGCGGCGGCACTTGCGGGAGTTCCGGCGTTCGGCGCGGTCATGGACATCGGAATGATGGCCTGTTATGCACTGGCCGGGATTGCCTCGATCTGGCTGATGCTGGGAGCGTCGTTGAATGTGTTCGGGCGCGCCGAGCAGGCGTTGCGGCGGGCGACCTTGGGCCGGCTGGTTTGGCCGGTGTGGGTGTTCGGGATGCTGGTGATGGTGGCATTGGTTCCCTATCACTATGCGGAGGAGCGGCGCTGGATCCAACAGGACCGGATTCTTGAAATTTCAGCAGAGTCTCCCGGGCCAAGCCGCTACGAATACGAGGTCACTCAAATCCTTCGGCAGGAACTCTTGGAATCGATCGACTTGTCCGGGAAATAGTCCACAACCGCCGGCGAATGGAGCCCCATTCCACGGCCGAGAAAAAAACCTCGTCATCCCGGCGCTCATTTGTCGAAATTCGCACCGTGATCCACCCCTCTGCTATTGTTTCACCGCTCGCCACGCTGGGCCGCAATGTCCGCGTCGGCCCCTTTTGCGTCATTGGCGCGAATGTCGAACTCGGCGATGACTGCGTGCTGCACTCGCATGTCGTGCTGGAGGGCCATTCAAAATTCGGGAGAGGCAACGAGTTTTTCCCTTTCGCGGTGATCGGTGGCAAGACGCAGGATCTCAAATACCAGGGCGAGCCTACCGCTCTCGAAGTCGGCGATCACAATGTTTTCCGCGAGAACTGCACCGTCCACCGCAGCACGCACGAGGGTCTACCCACACGGATCGGCTCTAACAACCTACTGCTCTGCTACACGCACGTCGCCCACGACTGCCAGCTCGGCAATCACATCATTCTATCAAACTCGGTGGCTATCGCAGGTCACGTTGAAGTGAGTGATCACGCGATCATTTCCGGCGTTTCAGCGATTCATCAATTTTGCCGAGTCGGGATGCATTCGATCGTCGGCGGGCTCTCGAGGGTAGTTCAGGACGTTCCGCCGTTCATGATCGTGGAGGGCAATCCCGCGCAAACACGTGGAATCAACTCGGTGGGCCTGCAACGCAGGGGCTTCTCAGAGGAAGACATCAGGGAGCTCAAAACCGCCTATAAGAAGCTGTTTTTGAAAAAGGACGCCAATCTATCGATCGCCCTCAGCTCACTGAAAGCAACCCACACCGGAGACACACCCTACGTGAAGCAGCTCATCGAGTTCATCGAAACATCCCAGCGCGGAGTGACCCGTTAGGAATTATTTAATTCCCGCGCCGAACCCGGTGAGCTTGATATCGAACGGATTCTCGTTCTTGTCGTTGCTGGAGATGTGGATGGTCGCATTCCGGGTGCCGAAGTCGGAGGGTTTGAATTTCACCGTGAATTCGGTGCTTTCGCCATCAGCAAGCTGGTTCTTTTTTAAGGCGCTGAAGAGGAAGTCGGACTTATTCTTGCCGTCGATGGAGATGGCGAGGTTCTTCAGCGGGGCGTTGCCGGAATTTTTGATGATGAATTTCTTGGCGACTCCGGTCTTGGTGACGACGATGTTGCCGAATTTCGTTTTTCCGACGCCGTCGGTGAGGTCGCTGTCGTTCTGTGGCTTAACATCGATTTCAGGGCCTTTCACGGAAGCGGTGCCGATGGTAAAGCTGCCGGCCTGATAGGATCCGTCCTTGTTAGATTCGGTGAGATTTAGCTCGTAGCCAGCCGTGCCATCCGTATTTGCATAGATACTGAGAATCGCATTCCCTGATCCGGAGTAAATCCTGCCTAGTTGAAAAACCCCAAAAGATAGGGATGTCTGTGTAGTTGAGATGTTCCCGGGGAGTCCGGTCATTCCGATGATGGTGAAACCATTGGCAGGTGAGGTTTCAAATTTTCCGGTCCATGTTCCAGAGGCAACAAAAGGAGCCGTCGAGAACTGAGCTGTGAATGTGAGGGTTTTCCCGACGAGTGCTTCCGGAGTGATGTCCGCATTGGTGATGGCCGAGGCGGAGGAGAGCGAGGCGAGGACAAGGGCGGAGACGAGTGTGAGGCTTTTCATGATTCGTGGTAAAAGGTCCTCGCCTATCCGGTGGAAAATGCAACGAACAATTGAAACCTCTCCGAGATTGGCACTGCTATTTCGCCGAGCCGGTGCCGGTGAGCCTGATGTCGAACGGGCTTTCGTTCGTGTCGTTGCTCTTGATATGAATTGCTGCTTCACGCGGGCCGGATTTCGAAGGATTGAATTTCACAGTGAATTCAGTACGGTCCTTGGAGGCGAGTTTGCCCACAGTCAATTTGCTAACAATGAAGTCGGACTTGTTCGGGCCGTTGATGGTGATGTCGAGATTCTTGAGAGGAGCAAAGCCGATGTTCTTGATGAAGAATTTTTGAGCAGCGCCGGTCGTGTCCACACGGACTGAGCCGAAATTTTTCTTGGCGGAGCCGTCCTTCAGATTGGTGCCGCTAAGAAGCCTGACTTCGATTTCCGGGACGAAGAGGCTCCCGCCGCTGATCGTGAAGGTGCCAAACAGACTCGCGCCGGAGACACCTTGGATGGAAACCGAGTAGCGCCCGACACCATTCGACGTGTAGAGGGTGAGCGTTGCGGAACTGAGGCCTTCCACGAATTTCCCGAGCGATACCTTGGTGAGCGGACCATCGAGGTCAACAGAATAGGTGGTGTCAATGGGTATGGTATCGCCGTCAATGTTGTCGACGCTGAAACCGTTTTTCGTTCGCGCGAAGGTTCCCGACCAAGTGCCGTTGGTGGCGTAGGGCGAGCCGCCGTTCTCGATGTTGAACACCAAAGTTCTTCCCACCAATGCGGGTGGGGAAATATCATCATTCGTGATGGCAAATGTGGATGCGGCGGAACAAACGAAGATGGCGGCGGCAAGCGAGAGGATTTTCATAATTCAGTAAGAAATCTATTTCGCCGATATCGAGGCAAATGCAACGATCAATTTGAAACACGGCTGGAATCTGGCAGGTTACTTTTGATCCGCATTCACCTGTGTCTTGGTATCAAATAGATTTTCCCGTTTGACCGCCACCGGCGATTTTGTAGATTTCGGCCGTGATCGTCTTTCTCAACGGCAAATTCCTGCTGCGCCCCCTTCTTCTAGGGTTGGCCTCCCGTTGATCTATTTCTTTCCTTCACTTTCGTTCACTGCCCCGCCCATCTTGAGGCGCTGCCACTTCCATTTCCCACCCACTCTATTTTTGAAAAATGCAACCGACTTCTCTCTCGAAATACCGGCCATTCCCGCCGGTATCCTTGCCTGACCGCACCTGGCCGGATCAGACGCTGACCCACGCCCCGCAATGGTGCTCGGTCGATCTCCGCGATGGCAACCAGGCGTTGCCGCAACCCATGTCAATCGAGGAAAAACTCGAGTTCTTCGACCTGCTCGTGCGCGTCGGCTTCAAGCAGATCGAAGTCGGTTTCCCGTCGGCAGCAGACACGGAGTTCAATTTCCTGCGCCGCCTGATCGAGGAAAACCGCATCCCAGAAGACGTGACCATTCAAGTGCTCGTCCAGACCCGCGAGCCGCTGATCCGCCGGACCTTCGAGGCGATCGACGGAGCAAAGCGCGCCATCGTGCATATTTACAACTCCACCTCTCCATTGCAGCGTCGCGTCACGTTCAGCGATGCCTCGCGCGAATCGATCAAACAGATCGCCGTCGATGGTGCCGAGCTGGTGAAAAAACTGGTGCCCACCATCCCGCACACCGAAGTGGTTTTGCAATATTCACCCGAGTCGTTTTCCGACACCGAGTTGGATTTCGCCTTAGAGTGTTGCGATAGCGTCATCGACGTCTGGCAGCCGACGCCGGAGCGGAAAATGATCATCAACCTGCCGGACACCGTGCAGTGGACCACACCTAACATCCATGCCGACATGATCGAGTGGATGTGCCGGAATTTGAAAAGCCGGGATTCCGTCATCGTCTCGCTGCACACCCACAACGACCGCGGCACCGGTGTCGCCGCCACCGAGCTCGGCCTGATGGCAGGCGCGGACCGCGTCGAAGGCACACTTTTCGGCAATGGCGAGCGCACCGGAAATCTCGACATCGTCACCGTCGCGCTCAACTTGAACAGCCATGGCGTGGCGACCGGTTTGGATTTCTCTGACCTCCAGTCGATCCGCAATGTTTACGAACGTGTCACCCGTCTAACTGTCCCAGAACGTCAACCCTACGCCGGCGAACTCGTTTTCACCGCCTTCTCAGGTTCGCACCAAGACGCGATCAAGAAAGGCCTCGACCGCCGTGAGAAAGAGACCACCGCAAATCCTAACATCCCGTGGGGTGTCCCCTATCTCACCATCGATCCGCAGGATATCGGCCGATCTTATGAGGCCATCATCCGCATCAACTCGCAGTCCGGCAAAGGTGGTGTCGCCTATGTGCTCGACCGCGAGCACGGCTTCGATCTGCCGAAAACAATGCACCCGCAGGTCGGCAAGCGGATCTACGACCTCGCCGACGAACACGGCCGCGAGCTTTCCACGGATGAAATCCGCGAGGCGTTTTTCCGCGAGTTCGTCAACGTGGCGAGCCCGTTAGACGTCACCGATTACGAACTCATCCATCACACCACCGAGCGCGGCCAGGTGCGTTGCCAGGCGAACATCATGCTCAACGGTGAGCTGAAAGCCATCGAGGGATTTGGAAATGGCCCGATCAACGCCTTCGTTCACGCGATGGAAGGCTTCGGCCTCAAGGATTTCAAAGTCACCGATTACCGCTCCCACGCCGTGCGCGGTGGATCGGACGCGAACGCCGCCTCCTACGTCCAGCTCCAGTCCGAAGATGGCCGCATCCTGTGGGGCGCGGGTGTGGATCCGTCGATCGAAATGGCCGGTCTGAAAGCTTTGGTGACAGCTTGGAACCTTTTACGGCCCTCATCACAGGTCCCCTGAACTCTTCCTCCGCCATTTCAACCGGAAAAATCCGGCATCTCATGAACCATCTAACGTCCTTCCAGCAGGCAACGCCATCCGCCAAGCTTGGAAACGCCGCTGCCGAACCCATCCGATTCGCCACGTTTTGGAAGGGTCCTGTCGATCCGGTCACCTACACCTGCCTCGCATCCTTTCCATATCACGAGGCCTCGCTCCGGTTGTATAGCTATGATTGCGAGATCGACAGTCCACCGGGCATCGAGGTTTCCGACGCAAGGTTGATCATCCCAGATGAGACCTGGCAGACGCGCTACTTGGTGAGTGGTAAGCCGTCCTTAGCACGATTTGCAAATCTGTTCCGTTACGAAATGATCCGGATCACCGGTGCCTGTTGGGTCGATGCCGACATCTTGTGCATGAAATCCCCTGTGCTGCCTGCAGACGGAGTGATTTTCGGCCGGCAGGACGACCGGGGAAAACACGCCTTCAACTCCGCAGTTCTCAGATTTCCCCCGGATC
>JBBQDJ010000198.1:0-7304 GCA_038319595.1 Verrucomicrobiales bacterium | reverse complement strand
GTAAATGCGATCGGCGTTCTGGATCGTCGAGAGACGGTGCGCGATGACGAAGGCGGTGCGATTCTCCATCAGCCGGTCAAGCGCGTCCTGAATCTGGCGCTCCGTTTCTGAATCCACCGAGGCGGTCGCCTCGTCCAGCAGCAGGATTGGTGCGTTTTTCAACAAGGCCCGGGCGATGGAGAGTCGCTGCTTCTCGCCACCCGAGAGCTTTACGCCGCGCTCGCCGACGTTGGTGTCCAGTTGCTCCGGCAGGTTTCTGACAAACTGATCCGCGTGAGAGGCCTCCAAGACGGCCCAGAAGTCGGTTTCCGAAGCGTCGCGTTTCGCGAGCTGGAGGTTTTCACGCACGGTGCCGTTGAAAAGAAAGGGTTCTTGGGTGACATAGGCCAGTTGCTCACGCAGCGAGGATTTCGCGAGCGTGCCGATGTCAATGCCGTCGATGGTGATGCGGCCCGAGGTGCTTTCGTAAAAGCGCGCCAGCAGAGAAAGCACCGTGGTTTTCCCGGCTCCGGTCGAGCCGACGAGGGCGATCGTTCGGCCCGGTGGCGCATCGAGCGTGACTTCGTGCAGCGTCGGCTGGTTCTGATAGGCGAACGACACTTTTTCAAAGCGGACATGGCCTTGGATTTTGCTGGGAAGCTCCGCCCCCGCCACTGCGTTAGGCTCCTCCTCGGAATCCAGAATATCGAAGACGCGGTCCGCCGCCGCTCTGCCTGATAGAATCATCTGGTTCAGTGAATTTAAGCGGTCGATCGGCTCGTAGAAAAGTGATAGAAATAGCAGAAACCGGGTGAAATCCCCGATGGTCATTTCACGGCGCATCACCGCTCCACCGCCGAAGGCGAGGACGAGCACGTAGCCGGTCATGCGCAAGAACGACATCCCCGGCGAATAAAGCGCCCACCATTTCATCATTCGCAGCGAGGCGATCCGGAGCTGGTCGGAGAAGTGATTGAAACGCGCGTGTTCAGGGGATTCGGCCGCATAGGCCTTGATCTGGCGGACCCCAGAAATGTTGTCGTGGAGCAGCGCATTGAGATCGGACGCGGCATCGCGCTGGTTGCGGTAGCGGTCGCGCCCTTTCGTCGAGTAGATCCAGGCGCCCAGCGCGAGGAACGGCACTGGCAGCGTGGCCCATGCGGCCACCGTCGGATTTAGGAAAAAAAGGAAAATTCCGATGCCCAGCACCTGCAGCGCCGCGATCAACCCTTGCTCGACGCCATCGATCAGCACCCGCTCCATGTTCGTCACATCCTCGACGACCCGGGTCATGATGTCGCCCGTGCGCCGCATATCGAACCACTGCAGCGGCAACCGCTGGATTTTCTCATAAAGATCCGAGCGGATGTCGAAGATCACCCGTTGCTCGAAGATGTTATTGATGAAAATCCTGATCGAGTTCAGCCCGTCTTTGGCGAGGAAACCCAGCATGGCGACGATGATCCAAAACGTGAACTCGTGATGGCGGGCCGGATTTGGAATGATTTTGTCGATCACATGCCCGGTTGCGTTGGGGAACACGAACACCGCCAGCGTCATCCCCACCGCACAAACAAGCTGTGCCGCGGCGAGTCCGGGATAGTGGCGCAGGTAGGAGAAAACACGCAGGATTGACTTCATGGAGTGGCCCAGCGATGCCCCGATGTGGGTGCTTTGTAAAGCCAAGGTGGGTTGCCGATGAAAAGTCTATGAAATTTGGGATTGCCGAGGTCATTCGAGAGTTCCTAGTGTCCTCCCAGACACGGAATTTAAAGCTCACTACAAAACCCCATGGCAAACGTCTTCGGAATCCTCACAGCAATCGCCCTCGCCTTGTCGGCATTCGTAGCTTTTAAGAATCACGCTGCTTACGAGAAGGATCTTGCTGAAACAGCCCTTCGAAAAACCGAGTTGGCGGCGAGCGAAGACCGCCTCGCCAAGGACAACAAAATTCTCGAAGAGCTGCCGATCGAGATCGACGGAGTGGACGCCGAAGTCGACAAGCTGACTTCGGATGAATCCGCCCAGAAGAAAGTCAATGCCGACCTCACCGCGCAAATCGAAGAGAAAACCAAGAAGATCGCTTCCGACAAAGAGCAACTCGACAGCATTCGTGAGAAAACGAAAAACCTTGGCGATGTCGATCAACTCGCCGCCAAGATGCGTGAAATGAATGCCGAGATCGAGGAACTCAAGCAGTCGATCACCGGTAATGAGGCGAAGCTCGCCAACCTGATTGCCCAGACTGCCGCGACTGACGCGCAGATCGCAGATACCAAAAGCAAGTTCGAAGACTTCGCGGGTGGCCGCTCGCTGCCCTCGCTCAACACCCGGATCCGCTCGATCTATCCGAATTGGGGTTTCGTCACCCTAGCCTCCGGCAACAATGCCGGTGTAGTAACCAACTCGACCCTCAATGTGGTTCGCAATGATCAGGTGATTGCCAAGCTTCTCGTAACTGCGGTGGAGAGCACCACGGCTTCCGCCAGCATCGTCCCAGACTCGTTGGCCTCCGACGCGACTCTGATGGTCGGAGATCGTGTCGTCCCCGGCCTCAAGGAATCGAAGCCTGCCGCGACGGCCCCGATGACGACTCTGCCTGCCAACTGAGAATCGGTACAACCCACCAAAAACCTTCAGGATCACCCATGAAAGCCATTTTATACGTCGTTGCCATTCTCGCCACCTGCGGTGCTGCGTTTTTCTCCTACAACCATTCCAACAAGTTTAAGGCCCTTGAAGAGGTCCGCATCGTTACCATCACCACTAACAAGCAGGTGAAGGCGGATGCCGAGGTGGCCGAAGCCAAGATCACCAAAGAGCGGGCGCGTCTCGCCGCCTCCAAGGAACGCCGCGACCTGTTGACTCAGAGCGTCTCCTCGCTCAAGTCCGCCGGCGTGGGCCTGCAAGGGGATATCGTGAAGCTGGATGCAGACATCAAAAGCCAAGGCGAGGAATTCGCCCAGCTTCAGAAGACCTTGGAGGAAGTCAACAAAGCCCTTGAGAAAGAGGGTGGTGGCGTAAATCTTGATAATCTTCCCGCCAAAATCGAAGAGATCACTCAGGACAAGATCGCCAAGCAAAAGAAGCTCGACGACCTGACCACCTTGGTTGGCACCGGTGAGAAAACCCTCGCCACCAGCCGCGCCGAACAGGATCGCCTCGACAAGCGCATGATGGAGCGTAGCACACGCATCGGTCGGAATGCGATGCAGTCCGTGATCACGGCGGTGAATCAAGATTGGGGATTCGTCGTCATCGGTGCCGGCTCCAACTCCGGCTTCGCCCCGCAGTCCAGTCTTTTGATCGAGCGCAATGGACGCAAGATCGGCCGGGTCCGTCCTTCTTCGATCGAGTCCACCCAGACGATCGCCGAGATCGACTTCGACTCGCTCGCCTCGGGAGTCCGCCTCCAGCCGGGTGATCGCGTGATTCTTGCGAATCCCACAACCAACTGATCCGATCCAATTTTTTCCACAAGCTCCGCAGGCTTGCATGCCGCGGAGCTTGTTTTATATTCAGACCTATGAAACGCAATGTTTCCCTCCTCCTGCTTGCCGCCGCCAGCGCCATTGGATTCTCCTCGTGTGCGGAGGAAGTTGAAAAACCCCCGGTGGGTCCTGTTTCCAACTCCGGAGTGATCCCATGGAATACCCCGATCTCCGGACAGGGTGGTGGCCAAATGGGCATGATGCCGCAGAACCAATACCGCCGCTGAGTTACACCCGGTTCAGTCCCGGTGATAGGGCGAGCCGCTTTTTAGCGAGGCGACCCGATAGAGTTGCTCCAGCAATACCAGCAGCGCCAACTCGTGCTGCAAGGTGAACGGCGAGAGCGTGATCACCAGATCGCATTGGTGACGGAGTGCTTCTGTGTGGCCGTCCGCCGCCCCGATCAGGAATGCCACGGTCTTCACATCACCGCGCATTTCCAGAGACTCCAGTTTCGCAGCAAACCCGCGGGTGGTGAGGCATTCACCGCGTTCGTCCAAAGCCACCCGGTAGCAGCCCTCGGAACGCGCTAACAGCCCCGCAGAAACCTCCTCACGGTTTCCCGCCTTGATCACGATCAATTCATGGCCACCGCCGCGCGAAAGACGCTTCAAATACTCGTCCACCCCGGCCTTGGCATAGGCCAGTGCGGGCTTCCCGGCGACGATCACACGGATTTGCATCGGATCGAAGCTTGCCCGTCGCTAGGAGCTGCGCCAATCTCAATTGAAGATGAAATTACATGTTTTCCTTGCCGCCGCGCTTTGTTGCTCATGCCACCCGGGGATGAGTCCCGCCGTTCCGAAAACCCGCATGCAGCGCCAGATGGTCGGCCTGGTGGAAAAGTTCGATCGCTGGGATTACAACGGCGATGGACAGTTAAGCAAAAAGGAAATCGGCCACGGCATCGAAAGCCTTAAAGGAAAACCCCAACAGGTGAACTACGATCCGGCCGAAGTGCTTGAGTTTTACGACACGGACAAGGACGGCACGGTTTCACTCGCCGAGGCACAGGACGGTTACCGCCGTTCTCACGAAGACGGGCAAACCCTCGGATCCTGATCACCCATCCAATGAGCGCCATTTACGAATCGGACAAGCTTCTCTCCGAATATCTGTTGTTTCACTTCGGTGCGCCGGAGGAAATCTTGCCACTGGCCCGTCACTGGCCCGCGGGCATGCGCGAGGCCTTGGACTTTGCCAAGCGTACCCCAAGGTGTTTTTCTCCCGGCAACGTGCGCCGCGGCCTCGACCTTGGCTGTGCGGTCGGCCGCTCCGCCTTTGAAATGTCTCTAACTTGTGACGAGGTGGTCGGGATCGATTTTTCCCACGCCTTCATCGACGCCGCTGAAGCCCTGCGGAAAGGCGAGACCCTCACCTATGAGCGCCACGAGGAAGCTACTCTAACGACGCCCTTACAAATCAACGTCACGAAAGACTATGACGGGTCGCGACTGCGTTTCCTCCAAGGCGATGCCATGGACCTGCCGGGCGACCTCGGCCGCTTTGACCGCGTGCACGCCGCGAATCTGTTATGTCGCCTGCCGGAGCCGCAGCGCCTGCTAGATCGTTTCCCATCTCTGGTGAATCCCGGTGGCGAACTCGTTCTCGCCACGCCCTGCACCTGGCTGGAAGAATTCACCCCATCGTCGAACTGGCCCGTCGGTGACACCTTCGAGTGGCTCAACTCGAAACTAAGTGCGGACTTCATCATGCTGCGCCAGCTTGACGAACCGTTTCTCATCCGTGAAACCGCGAGGAAATTCCAATGGACCACCTCACTCGTCACCGTCTGGAAGCGACTGGGAAGCGATCCGTTGTCCCTAATCTAACAGAGATAGTGTCGCCAAAAGTTCAAACTTTCGAACGGCATAAGGAGGGTGGACACTTCTGTCCGCCTGGCCATTGGGGTGAGTAGGAACCCGCGCGCAGCACTTCTCTCGCGCCACCCATTGGCTCAAACCCGATCCGTCTCCGGCCCCGCATCAGGAAGCACCTCCGCCTCCAGCTCCCGCTTTTCCACTCCGCGGATCAGGCCGAGGTAGGAAACGGTGCCGACCAGATAGAAGACCGCCGTCATCAGGAAGATCTGCCAGTAAGGAAAGTCATGGGTGCGGAAAATTTCAAATACCCGCGCGGCGAGCCACCAAGATCCGCTCCAGATCGCACCGCTGCAGGCGCTCATCAGCTCGCGGTTTCGCTCGCCGACGTAGGTCATCGAGAGCTCACTGGTCGATGGACCCGCCATATTCATCAACGGTTGGCGGAAGATGAAACACGCCACCGCCACCGGCAGCGCCCAGACGGTGTGTTTCCAGAGTTCCGTGAGTCCCATCAAGGCGAGCATCACCACGGCGGCGGATTGCACGCCGAGGATCGCGCCGCGCCAGCCGAAGCGGCGTTTCACCTCCGGCACGATCAGGCCGGTGATGAACACCAGCACGTAACTCACCGTGCCGAATCCCGAGTAGGCTGCGGAACTCAGGTGATAGACGTTGCTGAAAAACAGATTGAGAAACTGGATGCTCAGCCCGGCCCCCGTCGAGATGCAGAGGGTGGGAACGAGCGCCCGCAGCAGCACCGGAAATTCTCCCCGGTGGACATGCAACCAGTGGGGTCTGGCGGTGGCCGCCGGCACCGGATCGGGAAGCCGTGCATAGAAGAAGGGTGCTCCCAGGCCGACGAGGGTGAGTGTCAGCAGCGTGGTGTGTTCGTCGAAAACGAAATGGTGGCTTCCCAACTCGACATGCCCGATGCCCTGCAGCACTCCGGACAAAACGCCGCCGCAGATGCTCGCCGCGCCCCAGGTCGCGAAAAGCAGGCTCAGTGCCTCGCTCGACTGCTTCGGCGGCGCCATCCGCAATAACATCGGCAAGTTGGCGACGTTGAGAACCAGGTTGGCGAAGCCCATCGCGACGAAACAAGCGGAGGCCGCCGTCATGTGGCCGTGCTGAACCGTCTCCAACGCCGCCAACGCGGTCAGTGGGAACAGTATGGAACCAATCAACAGCGGTCTACGCAACGGCTTTCCCCGCAACCACAGGCCCGCCGGGATCGCCAGGAAAAAGGTCGCGAGAAATCGGTGCGACGTGAGTGCCGCGATCGCCGGGTCATCCAGCCCGCGCGATTTCAGGAATAAATTGAGCAGCAGGAATTGCGACGTGTTGATCAGATTGATCAGAAACTGCCCGGCCACGAAAAGCAGAATGCATTTCGGCAGGGTGCGGTAACTCTCTAACCATGCGGGAAGGCGCGGCATGAAGTGCGATCATCTCCACCACCCGGCCCACGGCAAGGCTCTGCATTCGATTTTCAGGGGTCTTCTGAACTCGATGAGGCGGTCTGACAAGCGGCGGGCAGATCTTCGGTCTGGCCGTTGAGAATGGTGGTCTGTTCGTTTGTTTTGGCACGCGCCCCGGCGGTAGCGCCCCTTCAGCTACGAATCATCTCCAGTCCACATCCGCCTCACGACCACGGTGGGAGGAACCCACCATCTAACGATCCCCAACCATCGCCCGCTCAAAACAGGAACCCTTCTTGGCGGCATCCTGAAACCCGTGGCCATCCACCACAAGCTGACCGTGGCGGAGTTGCTCGAAAAACTGAAAATCTAACCCAGCACATTCATTCTGAGATCCCTATTTTGTTGATGACCCGATTGAGTGCCTCCCCTATCTTCAGGGCGAAACGACCTGGATCATCTGCCGCCCATTGCGGCGATAGATTTTGAAATCAGAGTCCAGCGTTAACAGCGGCAGCTTGGTGTGCAGCTCAGATAGACGCACCAAGCAGGCATCCGCGAGGGACATTGGCACATCGTCATAGCGCTCCATG
>JBBQDJ010000197.1:0-7312 GCA_038319595.1 Verrucomicrobiales bacterium | reverse complement strand
CCAATCCTCGGCGAAAGCACCGGGAAATGCTTCGTAAACGGCGCGCTGACGACCCGAAGGAAGAGCACCCGCCTCTTCGGCGAGTTTGGTGGTATCCGCGGAGAGCAGCAGATCGGACAAACGGACCGCGCCGGGATCGAGTTCGAGGGCCTTCGAGGTGCCGATGACCTCATCGCGGGCGGCGACGAGTTGCAACGCCTGCCCGAGTTGGACACGGGCGGCCTTTTTGGCACCTTCATCGATGTCACTGAGGAGGCGTTTGAGCGAGTCGGTATCGTTTTCGAACGCCCCGATATCGGCAGCGATGGCCTCCAAGGCGCGGATCATGCCCTTGATATCGCGGGCTGCTTCGAAATCAGCCACTAGAGCCTCGGCCGGGGTGCGATCGCCTTTGCGGAGCACGATGGCTTCCGTGCGCTTTTGCGGAACAACGGCCAGGCGGCTGTCGCGGAGGGATTTTTTCGTCGCGTCCCACCATTTTTTGAAACCGGCTTCAGGAATCACCGCGCCGGAGAGTTCCTTTTCCAGAGCGTCGCCTGTCATGCTGCCACCGTGGCTGCCGAGCAGGTGGACGACCAAGGCGATCGGATCGCTTTTGGACAGGCTGCGGAGTTCTTCGAGTTGCTCGATTTTCTTAGCCCGGAAATCATCAGCGCCGATCCACTCGGTTTTTTGGAAGGCGAATTGCAATTCCATCGCCTGCCCGGACGATTTTTCGAAATCGATGGTGACCTTTTTTGCAGGAAGATCCCAGTCGATCACCTTACCGGCACCGAAGGATTTGTGAATACAGAAGTTTCCGGGAGCCAATTGAGAAAGGCGCTCGCCGACAGTTTTGGGAATGCGGCCGGCTTCAACCAGCTTCGCCACGTCAGGATGCATATCGAGGAAGATGGGAAGCCGGTTTGAAAAACGCAAGGCATTCCCATGAGAAATCCGCCAGACCCGATATTTTAGCGGTCAGAATAGGGTGGCGGGACCACCCGTGCTCGAGGCTGGCGCTCCGAGGGCGTCTTGCCGTCGAGTGCCTGATCCAGAGTCCGGCAAAGAACTTGGATTTTACGCCGCCAAGTCTCGGGAATCAGGTCGAGTCCACCGTCCTTTGAGAGTTCACCCTCATAGATCAAACCCTGTTGTGGGTTCTGAATCTTGATTTTATAAACATCCCCCTCCCGATGGACAGTGGCGGTGCCTTCGTCCGCAGTGAAGCTGGCCGTTTTATCGAAAAGATCCACAATCCGCGTCGGTCCAGCACTCGCACCGGGGAGAACCGCCGCTTCCGTGAAAGCACTTCCAAAGGGGGCTCGTTTGGCAGTAGCTTCGAATGAATCGATAGGCATGAGCAGCACCTCTTCGCGCGGTTCGGAGATGCGAACCACCATTCCCGTTTCTTGATCGCGCAATTGATTCTCTTCGACGACACTCAGACGGACCGCATGGATCGCCGCCCCGTTCGCATCCTCTCTCCAGCCCTCATCGATCATTGACTCAATCCGATCCGACTCACTCACCAGGACCAATCCTGATGGAGAATCTTTCTGAAGACCCTTAGCCACTTTCGGAGCACTGTCAGGTTCGTAGAAGGAGAGGACCGCACAAAGACCTCCAAAAACAGCGGCGATTCCACCTCCAATGACCCAGCGGGCGGTCCAGTTCACCGGGGAAACCTCCACGACGTCCGGACCCGCGATATCGTCGATCATGGCCTCCAGCTCATCCTGGCAATCCTGACTCAATGCCGGTGGCATCAAACGGGCGAGAATGGTTTCTACAGAATCAGGCGCTTGCATGGCGTTCCTCCTTGATACGGCGCAGTTCGTGCGCCAGTTGTTCCAATGCGTAGCGGTATCGTGAAGCCGCCGTATTGGGCGAAATCGCGAGGGTCTCGGAAATTTGCAAAAATGTCAGCCCACCCCAGAATTTCATCACCACGACTTCACGCAGCTTTTGACTCAGGTTCTGGACGGCATCGCGCAAAATCAGCGCTTCTTCATCCTCTTCCATGACCGGGTCGAGCCAGACGTCTTGAAAATCGTTGAGATAAATCACTGATTCCTCCCGCTTCCGACGGCGCGACTCGCTGCGATGGTGATTCAGTCCACAGAAACGGATCGTCGAGAAAACCAATGGCAGATCTGGCGGAGATTCGCCTTTGTCGGCTTGGTGGTTCCACATCCGGAGGATGGCTTCCTGCACCAGATCCTCCGCATCCTGGCGGGAATTGCTCCATCCACGGGCGAAAAGCAGCAGCCGGGGACCGTTTTCGGCCACCCATTGTTTCCATTCGCTTGCGGGAGAATTCATCTTTCAGTGGAGAAAATGCCTTCGACGGGTGCTTTTGTCTGCGATTTATTTCACTCCCGGAAAACCGCGGATTCAGTCAAGAAACCGGATCTTCCCTGGGGTCGGCAGGCGGCCGAGCGCCATTTCGGCGTGTTGCTCGTCGGTGCAGGACGAATTGATCGGTGCATCCGGAGTGGCATCGTTTTTATCAAAATAGCCGTTCTCCAGCATCCATTTTTCCACTTCCTCGCCGGAAATATCAGGCAGCATCGTGCCATCGATCTCCACGCAGGGCGAGAGAGACTGGCCGCTGCGCTGCTCCATTTCCCAACGGAACGCCGGGTTCTTGATGATGTCCTTCTCTTCGTAGGGAAGCTCATACTTCCGCATGATCGCGCGGATGCCTTCGCTCCAGCCGCAGAAAGTTTTGAGATAGGCGGTGATTTTCGGTGATGCAGTGGACATTTCGTTGAGTGGTAGGCGGTAGAATAGGGCGCTGGAGAAAAATCGCAAGCGCAGGAAAATTTCCAACGGACCGCGAAACTCATTTCGCCTGAATCCGCCAGCGGAGAAGACAGGGAAATTCCGGCGCAAACAACCACCGCGGAATCGGACATTACTTCATCGGCGCCGGAAAATCACTTGGGCGAAATGAATTTCGAAGTCCGTCGAAGACGCCAAGACGAAGAACCGAACCTCCTTGCGGGATCAAGCAACTCCGTTGCCTCTCGCGGTGCCGGGTCGATTTTTCTATCTGCTGGATCGAAGGGCAACCGTGAGCAAACCAAACGCCTCGGCGGGCAAATCGAGTCGAGTCAATTTGTCTGGGAAACTGTCATTGAGATTGTTGAAATGCGAGACCTGACCCCTTTGATTGAGATTGTTGAAATGCGAGACCTGACCCCTTTGAGTTTGAGACCCCTTTGACCCCTTTGAGTTTGAACCCCTTTGAGACCCCTTGCGAGACCTGACCCCTTTGAGACCCCTTTGACTTTTTAAACCGCCTGTTTCATGCGCCATTCGCACCGCCGCACTCACCCATGGAACGTCTGTCTCATCATCCGGGTCGGGCGGGGCTGAAAACAAGGATCAGGGTTCGAGGATTTCCAGATCCGGATGGTTGCTGCGGAAATCGGTGGGATTGCGAGTGATCAGTCCACTGCGGTTCGACGCGAAGGCTCCGATGAGGACGTCCGCGATGGGCCGCTTAGGAAGGACGCCGGCACGACGGGCCGCGATGTGGAACTGCCACGCCTGATGCGCGGCCCGGGTGTCCGCCGACGTCCAGCTTGCCCGGAAATCGATTCCCGCTTGCGCGAGAAAGCTCTCCTGATCCTCCAGATTCCCCCCGAAGGCAGGTGCCAGCTCGACAAAGGTCACCGGACAAACCGTGAGTCCCTCGGCGAGTCTCCCATCAAGCAAGGTGGCCGAGCGCAATCCGAATGCCGGATCATTCTCGAGCACGTCGATCACCACGCAGGTATCGACCACCCAGCTCATTCCGCCTCCCGCAGTTCGCGCATCCAGTCGTCAGTGGAGCGTGGCGGACTCTTGCGGAGGTGGCGGGCATGGCCCAGCATCGCGATAGGTCCCGGCGGCTTCTCCTGATGGAGAATTACCCGGATTTCCCGATCCGAGACCTGCTCCCAGTACAGTTTTTGCCCCGGATTCAGACCCATGGCCTTTCGCAGACTTGCGGGCACGGACACCTGCCCCCGCTCGGTCACGATCGTCTCATTCATGCCAGGGATTTTATCATGTGGTTTTGTCATGTCAATGTTCGCCATGAGGAGCGAGGACTCTCTTGTCCCCGGCGCCTGCCACGGCGTTGTGCTGCTGAACCAGCCACCCCTCAACCTCCAGTCAGCGGGTTGGATTTCAATCAACCCGCACTCGCGACGGCGATGAGGTGGCAAAGTTCGTCGGCCACGTCGGCGGGGTCGTTCACGGTCGCAGCGACTTCGGTGCGGATGAGTTCGCGGAAGCGGGTTCTCAGCCGGTGGATGGCGACTTTCACGGCGGTTTCTGAAATGCCGAGGGTGCGGGCGGCATCGGCTTGCGATCCTGAGACACCGGCTCCGAGCCATGGCTTGAGCAGGTCGAACGTTTGCGGTTTTCCGGCGTTCTCCGCCTCCAGCGCGGTGAGCGCCCGGGCGATCAAGGCGAGTGCCCATTCTCTATCAAATGCGAGCGTGTTGTCTTCCAGACCGGGCATCGGCAGGCCCGGCGAGGTGTCCGTTTCCCCGACCAGCGAAACATGCTCCACTCCACCGCCGCGTTTCGCAGCGAGCGAGGCATCGCGGTGTTTTGATAGAAAGTGCTTGAGTGATCCTAGCAGATAGCTGCGGAACCTGCCGCGCTCCCGGTCCGGATTGCCGACGCCGTTGGACAACACGCTTTCAAAAAACGCGTGTGCCTTATCCCGAGCGGCGTCGTCCCCCCGTCCGTCGCGCCGGAGAAAAGCGACGACCGGCTCGTAATAGGCCGCGCACAAGTCGGATAGAGCGGCCTTCGCCTCGCTGCTTTCGCCGTGGGCGCGCAGCACGAGTGTCCATTGGGTGGGATGGAATGTGGATTCGCTCACTGGGTGGGTGGCAGCTCGGATGCTTTTTCAGTTTTTCCCGTCCTTGGTTTCTTCTGTGGGCAACGGCGCGCCATCGCCGACCTTGCCGCGGAACTCCAGATAATGTCGGGGAAACAGCAGTTGCCGCCGCCCCCAGAAGGAATTCATGCAATCGCCTCCAGCACCGTCGGTGGCGAGAAAATGCGAGTTCACCGCCTTGATCGAGCGGTCCCACTCGTCGATGAAGGAAAGCACACACACCTCGTTCACGTCCGCGCCGACATCGCATTTGGAAAGTGAGGCGAGGATGAAATCCAGCCCGTTCCCGTTGCCATTGAGCGAAAAATCGTAGCCGGCCAGTGCCAGCGCCAGGGTGGCATCCTCACGCAGGTCCTTCCGCTCCAGCAAAGGGCGCAGGGCGGCATCCTTGACCGCGCCCGCCTGGCCGATCATCCACATCAGGTCCCAGGAATCGCGTTCCGGTTGATCGATCAAGCGCAGCGTTCCTGCCGCCTGATAGTTTCTAGCAAGCTTGTCGCCGCTGCTGCCGTTCGGGTATTCGGTTTGCCAGTTCGGTTCGAATTTCTCGGCCACGGCGACGCCATTCTGATAGACCTCCAACGCCCCGGACGGGTCTCCCTGCGCCTGCCGGATGTCGCCTGCTTTCACCCACGCCTGGGTAAGTTCGTCCTTCATCGTCGCATCATCCGGGGTTTTCGCCAATGCGTTGGCGAAGGTCGCCGCGCTACCGAGATAGTATTCCAAAGCTTTGGGAAGATCGCCCATCGCGCTGAACACATCGCCAAGACGGACCAGGCTCTCGGCTTCTTCTTCGAGCCAGGTGCTCGGATGATTCTCCTGCCGTTTGACAACGAACGCGTGCGCGGCCTGATAGTTCCGGAGCGCACCTTCCAGATCGCCCCGCGCCATCCGCATGTCGCCGTCCTTGAAATACTGCGCCCACGGAGCCCAGTCCTTTTCCTCATCGACCACGCGCGGCTTGCCGAGGCTGGCTTCATCGGTGCGCCATTCGTTCTCCTGCGGGTCTCGCGGAGATGCGTCACGGTCGTTCCTGGTTCCGATACTATCAACTTTCCAAATGCCACCCTCCTCAATCATGAAGAAAGTGGCTCTCCCCTTTGATCCATCCACCGCCTCGACCACCACTTCCGCAGTTGTTTCGTCCAATAGCCTGTCTTCCACATAACGAACCTTGTCGAAATCCCCGACTTCGTCCGCTCCCACACCCGCCGTTTTAAGAACAGCGATCATCGAATCGGACAGCCCGTCTCGCAAAACCCGGACATTCCGGTTTCGGGCTGCTTCGAGGATCGCCTGAATGGCTTGTTTCACTTGAGATTCCGAGCCGGTTGCTTCCGCGAATGCATCGCCGATCAACTCGATACTGATCGTGACGACGGTTCCATTCTTCAAGCTCACGGTCTTTTTCCGGTTTTTCAGATCCAACGAAAGCTCCATGGATTCCCAGTTTTGCTGATCGGTGGAACTGCTCACCTCTGCTTTCATCGATCCCCGTTCCACGTGGGTGACCCGTCCCCTGATCCAGAGATCCCGGTCGTTGTTCAGACGTACCGGCTCGCTGGTCTGCGCGTTCCAAGATTCGGAAGCCCTCAGCGGAACGGTGATGGAAGCACCTCCTGTCGGCGCAAGAGGATGGAAGAAAGCGAATCGGATAGTATCGCTGAACTCGGAACCCTGATAGCCGACTCGCGTGTATTTGTCTTCGGCGGAAACAAGCGTAGGGTTGCGGTTTACGATCCACAGCCCCCCGATGAGGAGAACAGCGATGGCTATCGTAGTGAACTTGCCGGGTCCGGTCCGCCAACTTGCCACGCCGGCCACCAGCGCGAAAATCAGCATGATTGCCGGCAAGGCCAACCCTCCCGTCCGACTTGTGGATGCCACACCCCACCAAAGTAACGGAGGCATCAGTAAACCTGTCAGAAGAAGTCCAAGGGCCAGGAATCCCAACCATCGCCGCGGAGATCCCGTTGTGATCAGGCGACGACCGCTGTCGGTGCCGGATGAAATGCCATCCGGTGCATCTCCGACGTCTATCAACTCCGTCTTCACCTCATCCGCGCTTTGCTGTCTCAGCTCGCGCTCCTTCTCCAAGGTGCGGAAGACGATCTCGTCGATGCGGGCATTCACTGCGGCCCGCTGGCTCGGCGCCGGGAAGCGGCCCAACGGTAGCTCGCCGGTGAGCATTTCGTAAATGACCACGCCGAGGCTGTAGATGTCGGCGCGGTGATCCACGCCACGCGGATTCTCGTGTTGCTCGGGGGCCATGTAGGCGGCGCTGCCGAGGGCACCGCCCGTCATCGTTAGAGTGAAATCCCGTTGGGGATCGCCGACGATGCGGGCGATGCCGAAGTCGGCGATCTTCACGTCGCCGCGTGCGTCGAGGAGGATGTTCTCGGGCTTGATGTCGCGGTGCCACACACC
>JBBQDJ010000196.1:0-7329 GCA_038319595.1 Verrucomicrobiales bacterium | reverse complement strand
GGTCCGCTGCCGACCAGCACCAGCCCGACTCGCGGGCGCGGCTCGCCCTGCAACAATTCCTGCAGCGGCGCGAACAACATCGCGTTGTGGCTGCGGTCGCTAGTGAACTCGCGCTGCTCCAGACGGCCATCCGGTTCGATGGCCGCGAGCGAGGCTTGTGGGGTGGAGGTTTCCAGGACGAGGGTGAACGGGTTCGTCATGGGAGAAATGATAGGGGGTGAGTGGTTGGCGCTGCCCAGCGCGCTTTGTGCGGGCTGACCCTTGGAGGTTCGGTCTTGCGCCCGGTTGCGCAAAGCGCTTTGTTGCGTCCGGGCGGAAAAATTCAAGTCCGCCGGCAGACAACATGGTGAGACTGAAAATCCAAATGATGATGCTGCTCGGCTTGGCCGTCGCGATGGCGTCCTGTGCCGCGCCCAAGGAGGAAGTGGTGGTGGCACCTCCTGAAAAAAAGCCGGAAAAAGCACCCGAGCCGGTGGTTCAGGAGCCTGAAATGCCTGCGTTGCCAAGCGATGATGCCCCGCGTCTGCCGGGGGGAATGCTGAACCTGCCTACGGATACGGAATTCCGTGCCAGCAATCCGCTCCTGCCGAAGGTGGGTGCGGGCGGGGTGGTGATTCGCCCGCCGACGGATCCGCCGTCGCGGGTGAAGCCGAAGGATCCGGCTGCGGAATAATTCTCAGCGCTGATTGAAGCGCGACATTTCACGCGCGGCCTCGCGCAACTCGACTTTTTCCTTCAGGTCGTGGCGCTGGTCGGCATGGGTTTTACCTTTGCCGACGCCGATCTCGACTTTCACGCGGCGGTCTTTCCAATACATCCGCAGCAGGGGAAGCGTGCAGCCTTTGACGTGGGTGGCGTTGGCGAGCTTGAGGATCTCGCTCTTGTGGAGCAGCAGCCGGCGCGGGCGCTTTTCGACGTGATTATACCAGTCGCCGGCGGTTTCCCAGGGCTGGATGTGGCAGCCGTAGAGGAAAATTTGATTGTTTTCGACGCGGGCGAAGGCGTCCGCAATGTTGACTTTACCGGCTCGGATCGATTTGACCTCGGTGCCTTTAAGTTCGAGCCCGGCCTCGTATTTTTCCAGAATATGGAAATCCCGCCCGGCTTTCCGGTTGGTAGCGATTTCCGCGCTCATGGAGTGGCTCGGTGGTCAGAAAGCAGCCGCTTAGGGAGCTTCCCGATGGATCAGTTTGATCTTACCCTCGATGATTTCCTGGAGGGCGATGTCGGCAACACCCATGCTCGGCCGGGTGGCGATGAGTGGGGAACGGCCGCTGTTCAATTGTTTGACGCGCTGGGAGACCAGATTGACCAAAACAAGGGGGTCGGTGACAATTTCAGAGGCCTTATCAAGGAGATCGCTTTTCATAGGTGAACCGGGAAATCGCGAAATCGGCTTTGCTTGCTCGAACGGGATGACGTTCTGGGGAAGCTCGGACGGTTTTTTTTCGCTCAAAACAATGGATTGGACAGAATTTTCCGGAATTAACGCCGGGCCGATGGTCAAACCAGAGATTCGACATCCTGACAAGTCTTATCTGGTTGTTTTTCCGAGGATTTTTTTCACTCAGCGAGACTCACTTCGGCATCAGATCGATGCCGAAACGGCGGAGCACCACGACGGTGACCCAGAAGAGTGCCACGGTGATGGCGCAATTGGCCGCCAGCGCGGGCCAGAACGTCCATTGGTTCCGCAGCATCCAAGGAAAAATCAGGAACATGGGCAGGGTGGGGAGGACGAACCAGAACGTGCCTTCGGCGTGATTGGCGAGACGTTCGGTCGATTGCTTGGCCTGGTGCATCCAGATCATGGCGACCAGCGAAGTGAGTGGCAGCGCGATGAGTAGGGCGGAGAGGCGGTCGTTGAAGAGTTGGACCTTGTTGACCACCACGATGATGAGGGCGCTGAGGAGAATTTTCCCGAGGTCGAGCGGGGTGAAGCTGAGGATTTTATCCCAAGGGAAGCGGGTCATGGGGAAGCGGACTTGCGGTTACGGCAACCATAAGGGTAGGTTGAATCCATGCAAGCCGCGTGTCTCGTTTGTTCCCTCGTCGTCCTTCTCTCTGCCTGTGCACCCGGCGGCCCACCAGCGGCGCAGGCGGGCGCGGTGGGTGGCAATCTCACCGCCGCCCAAAAAGCAGCGATCGGGAAAAAAATCTGGCAGAACGAATGCGCGGGCACGGTGGCGGGGCTGACGACCTGGAATGGGGGCGAGGAATTCCCATCGATCGGAATCGGCCATTTCATCTGGTATCCGGCGGGGTTCAAAGGCCGATTCGAGGAAAGTTGGCCGCCGTTTGTCGCATTTGCCCGCCAGCGTGGGGCGGACCTGCCGGCGGTGGCTCGGGAAGCTCACAGCCCGTGGAAGTCGAAAGCGGAATTCCAGGCGGATTTCAATGGACCTCGGCTAACGGCGCTGCGGACATGGTTGGCGGCCAACGTCGGTATGCAGTCGGATTTCATCATCGCCCGGTCGCGCGCGGCGTTGCCGAAAATTCTCGCTGCGGCCCCGGCCAGCGAGCGGGGCAAAATCGATGAAAACTATCGAAAAGTCGCCACCACGCCGCAGGGCACTTATGCGCTGATCGACTACGTGAATTTCAAGGGCGAAGGCACGCAAGCGACGGAAAAATACAACGGCCAAGGCTGGGGCTTGATGCAGGTCCTGGGCGGGATGAAGGAGGTCTCCGCCGGTGCTCCCGCCGCTGCCGAATTCGCCGCGTCAGCGAAGCGGATCCTTTCTCGTAGGATCGCGAACTCTCCACCGGCAAGGGGTGAAAAACGTTGGGAGGAGGGTTGGCACAACCGTTGTGACACCTATGCGAGGCCGCTTTGAAGCGCAGATTCCTTTCATTCCCGAGTGATCGTGGGATGAATGCGTTTCCGGGAGTTGTCGATTCCCATTCCATCTTGGCACAGGCGGTGCTCATCGCTCGAAAGGCCGATGCTGGAATCCCTAATCACCGATCTATCAAAACGCGTGATGGCGTGCATGCTCGTCGGATTGGCCCTGTGGTCCGTCGCCTCCGCGCAAGCTCCGGCGAAATCCATCAGGGAGACCGTCGCCGCGGCAGCCTCCGCCGCAACCTCAGATGAACAAAAGGAAATCGTCCTTACGCTGAAACTCAGGCCGGCTCCTGAAGCGGCGATTTGGTTAGATAAATGGAAGTCTGGTGAAATTTTCCTCAGTGATGACGGGGCGGGCGTGGTGACTCCGGTCGTTCTAACGGGTCAAGCGGATGCCGATGGCGCTTTCGCTACGGAAAGGGTTTCCGACGGCACTCCACTCATGGCTGCCGATGGCAAGGCAGTGAGGATCAATCCGAAAGAGGTCGAATTTGCCGAGACGGACTCTGGTCTTCGCCGGGCGATGAAGGAAGTGACCGATCTGGTTGCCTTGGCTGACCCCGATCTCCAGAACCGCCTCCGAGCCATCAAGGACTCCGCCATCGGCCAGAAAATCGAGAAGCTACCCGCCCTCCTGCTACTGAGAACCACCGAGAAAAATCCGGACGCACTCAAGGCCCTCGGCGAATCGATCGCCATCATTCAGCTCCGCTCCACCGTGCCTGCGGAGCGCATCGCAGCCTGCCGGAAACTGGGAGAAATCCAGTCACTCTCCTCATACGACACCATCAAAGCGATCCTGGCAGAATCGCGGAAATCAAACGATGCGCCCATGATCGAAGCGTCGAGCCAGGCCTTGAATTCCATCGAAGGTCACATCTCGAGGATCAACGCCGCTGGCACGGCATTCCGGGGGCTTTCGTTAGGCTCGGTACTCTTGGTAGTCGCCATCGGTCTTGCGATCACCTTCGGCCTGATGGGAGTCATCAACATGGCTCATGGAGAATTCATCGCGGTCGGCGCCTATACCACCTACGTCATTCAGAACATCTTCGACAAAGGACTGAAACTTTCACCATTTGGCTACACGATGTCCATCCCCGGCTTGTCGCTGGGCGAGGGCGGAATGAGCCTCTATTTCGCTGCTGCCATCCCAGCCAGTTTCCTCATCGCCGCGCTGGTGGGGATCCTCCTCGAGCGCTCGGTCATCCAGTTTCTCTACAAGCGGCCGCTTGAGTCACTGCTCGCCACCTGGGGAGTCTCGCTGGTGATGCAGCAGGTGCTCAAATTGATTTTTGGATCTAACAATGTGCAAGTTTCCAGCCCTTCATGGCTGTCAGGCAACTGGACCGTCAATGATGTCGTGTTCGGGTGGAACCGGGTTTTTGTCATTGGCTTCGCCATCCTGATCATCGTCGTCACCTGGCTGGTTCTTAATAGGACCTCGCTCGGCCTGCTCATCCGTGCGGTCATGCAGAACCGCAACATGGCCGCCTGCATGGGTGTGCGAACCGAGCGGGTCAATACTCTGACCTTCGCGTTCGGCTGCGGACTTGCGGGTCTAGCAGGCGCATTCCTCTCGCAGATCGGCAACGTCGGCCCCTCGATGGGTCAGCTCTACATCGTTGATTCCTTCATGACCGTCGTCGTCGGTGGTGTCGGAAACATTCTTGGCACGGTGATCAGTGCTCTTGGCATCGGCATGGCCGATCAAACGCTTCAGCAATACCTAGGAAACCCCGTCATCGGCAAGATTCTCGTCCTCGGCGCGATCATCCTCTTCCTGCAATGGCGTCCGTCCGGCCTGTTCGTCACCCGTTCCCGCAGCCTTGATTGACCGATGAACAAGACTCCTCTCACCAGTCGGCTTCACCTTCCGCTTCTCATCGTCGCGGCGATTTTCCTGGTGGTGGTGATGCCTTTGCTGCACGCGTTTGGAAAAATCGATGACCTCACCCTTGGGCTCTGGGGGAAATACATCTGTTATGGAATCATGGCGGTCTCCATCGACCTGCTTTGGGGCTACACCGGACTCCTTTGTCTCGGCCAAGCGCTCTTTTTCAGCCTCGGCGGCTACATGATGGGCATGCACCTCATGCTGATGATTGGAAAACTCGGCCAATACAAAAGCGACCTGCCCGACTTCTTCGTTTTCCTCGGCCACACCTACCTTCCTGGGTTTTGGAAACCCTTCTACTCGTTCCCATTCGCCGTGGCGATGGTGATCCTTGTACCCGCAGTCCTCGCCTGGGTTTTCGGTTTCCTCGCCTTCCGATCCCGGATCAAGGGGGTCTACTTTTCCATCCTGACCCAAGCGCTCACCTACGGGGCCGCACTACTGTTCTTCCGTAACGAACTGCTCATGGGAGGAAATAACGGGTTCACGGATTTCAAGACCATCCTCGGCAGCGACCTGCGGCTCCCGGAAACCAAACGCGGACTCTATATCGCCTCGGCGTTATTGTTAGTCGCCGTGGTGGCCTTCTGCAAATGGCTCACGAACCGACGCTTCGGACTGATCCAACGCGCCATCCGGGACTCCGAGAACCGCGTGCTTTTCTCAGGCTATGCCACCGCCAACTTCAAACTCTTCATCTTCGTCACCTCCGCGATCATCGCCGCTCTCGCAGGAGCCCTCTTCGTGCCCCAAGCTGGCATCATCAATCCCAGTGAGATGACCACCGAGAAATCACTTGAGGCGGTCGTCTGGGTCGCCCTCGGAGGGCGCGGCACTCTAACGGGTCCGGTCGTCGGAGCGATTGGCGTCAACGCCTTGAAAAGCTGGGCGTCCCGCGCCTACCCCGATTACTGGCTCCTGATTCTTGGAGCGACCTTCGTTCTTATCGTGATGTTCATGCCCAAGGGCATCGTCGGTCTCCCGGCCCAGATCCATGGCGCCATCACCCGCGCTAGAAAGAAGAACACGGATACCGCTCTCGCCACTGAAAAATCTCCCGCCACAGATCCATGATTGTCGAAACCGGTCACCTTGCAACCAAGCCCTTCCTCCTTGCTGCGGAAGGCCTCACCAGATCCTTCGACGGCTTTAAAGCCATCAACGATCTCAACTTCTACTTGGATCAAGGTGAACTCCGCACCGTCATCGGACCTAACGGTGCCGGGAAGACCACTTTCCTCGACTTGATCACCGGTCGCACCAAGCCTGATGTCGGAACCCTCATCTGGGATGATGGAAAGCACGATCTTCTGAAGTTGAACGAGTATGAAATCTATCGGCTCGGTATCGGCCGCAAGTTCCAGACGCCGACGGTTTACAACGACCACACCGTCACCGAAAACCTCATCCTATCGCTCGCCGGATCCCGTGGAATTTGGCACAGCCTCTTCGGGAAAATCACCCCCGCCCAAAAGGACCGCATCGCGGAGATCCTCACCATCATCAAACTCACCGACAGCGCCCATCGCAAGGCGGGCATCCTCGCCCACGGCCAGAAGCAGTGGCTGGAAATCGGCATGTTGCTCGCCCAGGAAGCCCGGCTCCTCCTCGTCGACGAGCCGGCCGCCGGCATGACCGATGAGGAAACCTATCGCACTGGCGAACTGCTTCTCTCACTTGCCGGAAAACACACCATCATCGTCATCGAACATGACATGACCTTCGTCCGTCAGATTTCCCAAGGCCGCAAAGTAACGGTCCTCCATCAGGGCCATGTTCTCTGCGAAGGCCCGGTGGATGAAGTCCAAGCCGACGAACGCGTGATCGAAGTTTATCTGGGCCGGAAATCCAAAGCCGCCTGATTCCCCATGTCAGCCACACTCATCCAGGAAAACCTCCGCATCTCGAACCTCCGCGTTTCCATCGGCGGCAGCGCCATCCTCCGGGGTATCGATCTAACGATTCGTCCGAAATCGGTATTCTGCCTGATGGGCCGAAACGGCGTGGGTAAAAGCACCACCCTCAAGGCGCTCACCGGTCTCTATCCGATCGATTCCGGGGGATTCGTTCTTGAGGGCAAGGATATCACCAGGCTCAGCTCCGCCGACCGTGCCCGGGCCGGCGTCGGTTATGTACCGCAGGGACGCGAGATCTTTCCGCTCCTCACCGTGGAGGAAAATCTTTTCATCGGCCTCAACGCCCGCGGCTGGAAAAAGGATTCCGCCGAGATTGATCGCATTTTCACGCTGTTCCCGATCATCAAAGAGTTCCTCCATCGCAAGGGTGGCATGCTCTCCGGCGGCCAGCAGCAGCAACTCGCCATCGGTCGCGCACTCCTTACCAAGCCGAAGCTCCTCATCCTCGACGAGCCCACCGAAGGCATTCAGCCCAACATCATCGACCAGATTGGTGAAGCGATCAAAATGCTCCGCTCCGAAGGTAGGATGAGCATCCTCCTCGTTGAGCAATATCTCGATTTCTGCAAGGAACTCGGGGACGACTTTGCGATTCTCGAACGTGGTGCCGTCGTCGCGTCCGGCGAAATGGCGGGACTTACCGAAGAAATCGTCAAAGAGTTCCTGAC
>JBBQDJ010000195.1:0-7364 GCA_038319595.1 Verrucomicrobiales bacterium | reverse complement strand
ATCAAGCTGCTCGTCGGCTGGCCGGGTGCGCCGCATCTTTGATCCGGAATGACCCATCATGAGGCGGCGGCTCTGGGTTTCCCAAAACTTGCTCTGGGATTTCCCGCGCGATCGGTTAAGATGTCTTTACGAAAATGAGCTTTAGCCTTGATCCTTACAATATTCTCGCGGGGTTCATTTTCGGGACGATCGGCTGGGGCGCGTTTTCGTATGGCCGGCGGCTGGATCTGTGGCAACCGAAGTCGATCGGGCTGGGGTTGATGGCTTATCCGTATTTCTTCACGAATGCCTGGCTGCTGTGGGGCGTCGGGGTAGGGTTGCTCGTGACACTGTGGTTCCACCACGACCAGTGAGTGTCCGACGGGAATTCCCTTGGCAGAACGGGTAGTTTTCACGCTAGTCTTGCGCCGCCCATGCCGACCGAAGCGATCCTTTCTACCGCCCGCCAGTTTCTTGGAGTGGACCCGACGGTTTCCATCACGCTGGAGCCCATCAAGCGCGGAGCCTCGGGGCGGACAATCGTGCGGGTGAAAACGCCGGTGCGGGAGCCGTTCATCGGCATCCACTGGACCGAGGAGCGTGAGGATAATTCCCAGTTCGTGCCGGTCGCGCAGTTTCTAAAGCAGGCGAAACTGCGGGTGCCGGAGATCATCCACGATCGTTCGCGCTACCGGGTGGCGCTGGTCGAGGATCTGGGCGATGTGGATTTGTTGTCGCTGAAGGACCGGCCGTTTGCAGAGCGGTTGCCGTTCTATCGCTCGGCATTCGAGCAGGTGGACAAATTGTTTTATGCGAAGCCGGCGAAGGATTTCCATCTGATGCCACCGTTCGACGCGGCGCTGTATCGCTGGGAGCAGGAGTATTTTTTCGAGTACCTGGTAGAAGACTATTTGGGGATGGACGCGGGTCCGTTGCGGAATAATCCGGTGTTTGCAGATCTGGCGGAGCGGCTGGGTAAAGTGGCGCGGCATCTGGTCCATCGGGATTTCCAATCGCAGAACCTGCTGATCAAGGACGGCCAAGTTTATCTCATCGATTTCCAAGGCCTGCGCCGCGGACGCCAGGAATATGATCTGGCATCGCTTATTTTCGATCCCTATCTGGACCACTCGGCCGAAGAGCGTGAGCAGTTGTTAGTCCTGTGGGAGGACATCGCGGACGAACGGCCGTTAGAAACTCTGTTCCACGAGTGCGCCGCCCAACGCCTGATGCAGGCGCTCGGAGCCTATGGAAACATTGTTAGAAACCGTGGTGACGAGTGGTACCGGCCGCACATCGCAACGGCGGCAAGACTGTTAGGCGTGGTGACAGCTGGCACCGCGCTGGAAGATCCGCTGGCCCCGGTGCTGGCGAGAATCCGGAAAACCCAAGCGTGAACGGCAATTTCCAGCGCTGGCTTCTGGTGTTCGTCGCCTCTGCGGTGACGGCCTTGGTGGCGTGGAAATGGATCCCGGGGACGGAGCTGGATCGGGCGTGGTTCGCCACGGTGGCCAGCAGTGGAGCGAACGGGCCCTTGTTCATTTCCGGCGAAGGCAGCCGCACGGACGCGTGGAAGTTGCGGACCTTTTCCGCGAACCGGAAGCCCCACAAGCAACAGGCACCGGTGATCGTCTCGCTGGCCGATGACCTGGAAGGATTTTTCCAAAGCACGCCGCCGGCACCGATCGATCTGGCGGTGATTTTGACGAACTTCCAGCGCCTCGGAGCGAAAAAGGCGGCCACGGCGGCGATGTTCGCGTGGGAGAAACCGGACCCCATCGGGTTGGCGGCGTTCGAGAAATCGCTGGCTGGTTTTGAATCCCTGGTGATGGCCGCACCGCTGTCGCGCGGCGTCGTGCCGACGGTGATACCACCTTCTTTCCGGCGCTGCTCTTTACCGGTGACAAAGATCCACGGCGACGCGTCGGTCTTGCCGGTGGTGAACCGGCTGCCGATTCCAGGAATCATCCTCGGCGGGGAAACCACGATCACGGGATTTTCCTCGCTGGAAGCGGAAGCCCCGTCGGATCTCGCCCCGCTGGTGGCGCGTTGGGAAGACCGGGTGGTGTTTTCGTTTTCCTTGCTGACCGTACTTCAACGCTTGGACCTGCCGCTTGACGACGTGGAGGTGCGGCTGGGTGAATACATGAAACTCGGCCCGGCCGGGCCGCTAGTACCCATCGATGCGTTCGGGCGGCTGGCGATGCCGCTGAAAAATGTCCCGGCCTACGCCGAAATTTCCGCCGAGGCGCTGATCGACGGCGGCGATGATTTGTTCCCGAAAGAAGCACCGGAACCGGTGATCCTGCGGGACGATCAGAGCTCCGCAGAATTCGCGACGCGGGCCTTTTCGAAGAGCCTGGCCGCCGTCATCGCGGCCATCGCCTCGAATGGCGGGCTGTCCGAGGCCAAGGAATTTCCCCGGCTCGCCGAAGGCGGGGAGCTGGCGATTTTCTCGGCCCTGGTGCTGGCGTTGGCCTTTCTCGGGATCGCTGCGGATTTCGTGAAATATCTGGGCATGCTGGTGCTGGCGGTGCTTGCCGTGGCGGCGCAATGGATCGCCGCTGGCTCGGGATCGCTCTGGCTACCGGGATTGCCAATAGTGGCGGCAATCCTCGCGGCGGCGGGATCCGGGCTCTTGATCCGAGGACTCACCCGCAAGCGTCCTTCGGAAATTCTCGCCCCGGTCGAAATGCTTCCCGTGAGGGAGGTTCCGATCCCGCAAGATCCCGAGCCGCTGCCGAAGGTGAGGAAACCCCGTGCGCCGCGGGCGAAAATGGAACCCGGCGAACCCGCACCGGCCAAGAAGGCCGCACGGAAGACTCCGGCCAAGAAAGCCGCTTCTCCGCGCAAAAAGGCCGAGGATTGATTCGCTCAAATCCGCAAGGCTGCGGGTGGCAGCGCGTCACCGGTTGTTCAGGTTTTTTATCGATGCATTAATCTGTAAATCAATGACTTAAACTAGAATCGCCTGGCGGTGGATGCACTCCGGTGGGGCTGACCGTTAGTCCAATCTAGGCTTTTTTTCCTTGCCGCCCCGGGCTCGTCTGCTTTGGTGCACGGGATCTTGCCGCCGGTTGATCGGCGAAAATCCTGTGTTTCGGCACGCCAATCGCTTCCAGCACCGAAAACCCGCTTATCTGATTTCCTATGATTTTCCCTAACGACTCCAGCGAGCCCATGGAATCCACTACGATGGATCGCCGGCAGCTGATGACTGGCCTCGGTCTCGCCGGCTTGGGCCTGCTCGCCGCCTCGAACTCCGCCAGCGCCGCCACTTTGAAAAAGTCCGGTGGGGTGCCTCCGGTCATTGCCGTCCAGACTCAAGCCCGCGCCACAGCGCCACAGGTTCCCCCCTCGCGGCTCGATTTGGGCGGAATTCCCGAGGAATGGGCCAGAAATCAGGGGTCCCTACTCCCGGAATACAGCCGCTACTTGACCAGTTTGAAGCTCCAATTCATCAGCCCGCAACAGGTGATCGAGGCGCACGCCAAGAACAAGGCCTCCATCTGGAACACCCTGCCGCCGAAGGCCTGGTGGACCCGCATGGGCTATACCCTTCGCGTCGCTGATCGGGTCGCGCGGGAAATGAACGTCAATCAGGTGGAGGTGATTTCCGCTTACCGCGCCCCTGCCTACAACGCGCATTGCGAAGGGGCGAAATCCGGTTCCTGGCATCAGGCGAATGTCGCCGTGGATGTAAAATTTCCGGTGGCTGCCTCGCGGGTGACCGCCGTAGCAAGAAATCTCCGGGACCGCGGATTGTTCAAGGGCGGGATCGGTGGTTATTGGAATTTCACCCACATCGATACCCGCGGCGAAAACATCAACTGGTGAGCAGAGCGACCGGACGGTAGTCCAAAGTCTAAAAGTCGGCGGGGCCTTCCCGCTGCGGCCTAAACGGAGTGCTTCCCATGGCCCTTTGAACCGGTTAAACGCCATCCATGACTGAGACCGTCGCACCCGCCGTCGCACCGAAAAGGGGAATCCCGCTCATGCTGAAGGTCCTGATCGTCCTCGCGGCGTTGGCCCTGCTGCTCGGCGGCTGCTGGTGGTGGTTCAACCGGCCGATCCAACCGGTGGTGCTCACGCCTCAGGAAAAAACGGCGGTGGAAGCCAAGGTCGAGGCGCTGGAGAAACCCGCCGAGCCGAAGTATGAAAAAGGCGCCAAGGAAATCATCCTCACCGAGCGCGAACTCAACGGCCTGCTCAACGAGCGCACCGACCTCGGTAAAACCCTGAGCTTCGAGCTCGGCACCAATGTCATCCTCGCCCGCGTGGAAACCGACCTCGATCCGGACCTTCCCGTCGTGGGCGGAAAGCGCTTGAAAGCGAAGGCGCGGTTTCTGGTGGCTGGCTCGCCCGGACACCCGAGTTTCATCATCGACGATCTAACTGTCTGGGGGATTTCCCTGCCGAACGAATGGCTCGCCGGACTCAAGGGCCGCGATTTGTTAGGTGAGGTGCTCGGCGGGAAGAACGGGAAAATCGCCGGAGTCGAAGAGTTCAAGGTCGAGCCGGGCAAGCTCATCATCCGCCTCGCAGAGTAAGGGGAAGGGATCTCCGGTCCCTTCTTCCCAGCGCAGTGAAAGCGAAGAGAATGGACCGGAGATCCATCCCTCTTAGGCATTCCGCACTTCTTCCGCGATGATCCGTAGCCCGTCTCTAACGACCGCCTCGTCCATCGCGTAGGAAACCCGGATGCACTCGTGGCGGTGGGGCCAGTTTTCATCCTCGTGGCCGAAGAAGAAGTGGTGGCCGGGAATGACAAGGACCTCGCGTTTCTTCAGGCGTTCGTAGAGTTCCTGCGAGGTGATCGCCAGCCCGGGAAACCAGAACCACAGGAACAACGCGCCTTCGCTGACGTGCATAAACCAGTCGAGATCATCGCCGAACGCCTCCACCGCGGCTTGGCGGGCGAGGCGGCATTTTTCCTGATAGAATGGGCGGACGATCTCGCGACTGAGCTTGAGGATTTCGCCAGACTGGATGAGCGGCAGGGTGATCTGCTGGCCGATGTTAGGATTCGACAATCCGGCGATGGCACTCATCGACCCAAGCGCGCGAATGATTTCCGGCGGCCCGATCACGATGCCGGTGCGGGTGCCGGGCAGGCCGATTTTCGAGAGACTGAGCGTGAGAATCACGTGCTCATCCCAGAACGGCGTGGCATCGGCGAAGAGGATGCCGGGAAAGGGGGCACCGTAGGCATTGTCGATAATCAGCGGGATGCCGTGTTGCTTCGCGATGGCGGAGAGACGGGCGATTTCATCATCCGTTAGAACATTGCCGGTGGGGTTGGTCGGCCGTGAAGCGCAGATCGCGGCGATGTCCGGCGTGACGTCGAGATGGTCGAAATCGACGCGGTATTTGAACTCGTGCGGGCCGGTTTTTTCGATGAGCGGGCTGACGGCGCGGAACAGGTCACCGCTGACGCCCTGATTCGCGTAGCCGATGTATTCGGGGACGAGCGGCAGCAGGATTTTGCGATGCGAGCCGTCGGGCATTTCTCCGGCGAGGAGATTGAAGAGGAAGTAGAACGCGGTCTGGCCGCCGCTGGTGACCGCCACGTTGTCCGAGGTCAAATCCCAGCCGAAGGTCTCGCGAAAAAGCGTGGCGATGGCTTCGAGGAAACGGGGATTCCCGCGCGGTGGATCGTAAGAGGAGAGGCTGCGTTCGAGCCCACCGGGCTCCTCCATCAGCTCTTCGAGCCGCCTGCGCCAGACGACGTTCATCTCTGGGATGCGGGCCGGTTGGCCGCCGCCGAGCATTTTGAGATCCGGCCCGCCGCTGGCGAGGGCGTGGCCGAGGTCGTCCATGAGATCGCCGATTCCACTGCCACTTCCGAGGTGTCGGCCAAAATTTGAAAATTCGTATGACATATCGCCTGACCGCGTTCTACAGTGCCGCCCTCACTTCCAACAACCACCAAACCATTATGTCCATCAAAGTCGGCGATAAAGCCCCGGATTTCACCCTCGTCAGCAAAACCGCCAATGGCCCCGAGCTGGTCACCCTCAGCGAGCTCATTGGAAAATCCAAAATCGTTCTGTTATTTGTGCCGATGGCCTTCACCGGCGGCTGCACAGCGGAGTTCTGCAGTATTTCCCAAGGCATTTCCGAATACGACGCGCTCGATGCGAAGGTGCTCGGCATTTCTGGCGACAATCCGTTCGCACAGGAAGCCTGGGCCCAGAAGGAAGGCATCACCCTCACCTTGCTCAGCGACTACGAACACGCGGTCACCGAGGCCTACGGCGTGGCTTACGAGCAATTCCTGCCCACCAAGAATCTGATCATGGGCGGCGTGCCGAAGCGCTCCGCCTTCGTCATCGATAAGGCGGGCGTGGTCCAATACGCCGAGGTCCTCGACGTGCCGAGTGACATGCCGGATTTCGACGCCATTAAAGCCGTTCTGGCCACCCTCTGATCCAGGTCCCATTCCGTTTCCAAACAAGCCGTCGGGGTTCTCCCGGCGGCTTTTTCCGTGTCGGGGAAATGGCCCGCCGAAAATCTCCAAGCTCCTCTGGACAAGTTCCATCGGACCGCTCAGAAGCTTCGGGAGTGAAGCGGTTTTTGCAATCCGAGGCAGGGGCGACGGTGGTCTGGGTGCTCTCGTCGATGTTGCTTGCAGCGGTGATCTCGCCGTGGCTTTACCGAGCCGGAACCAGTTTTGGAGCAACTGCGGCGGCGAAGGATTTACCGGCGGTGCTCGAGTGGTTGGGACGGTCGGCCGCCGATGCGCGGTTCAGTCGTTATTACAGCCGATCCCTTTTATTTTCGGCCTTGGTGTTATTGCCGTTTTTATTCCGGAGACTGCGCCTCGTACGGGCGCACTCGTTGTGGGTCGGCGAGACAGGTCGCCGTTTCACTTGGCGCTGCGGATTGGTCCAGATCGCCGTGGGATTCGCGATCGCGGCAGGTCTGTTATGGGGTCTGGGCATGCTCCTCTATCAGTGGGGGGCGTATCTGCCGTCACCGAAGGCTCCGGGCCTCGGGAAATTGCTTTTGGCGACGGTGGTGCCCGCGGTGGGAGCCTCGTTGGCCGAGGAATGGTTGTTCCGCGGGTTGTTGTTAGGTCTGTGGCTGCGCTTTGCCAAGGCCCCTGCCGCTTGTGTCGGAACCTCGCTTTTTTTCGCGTTCATTCATTTCCTGAAACCGCCGGCTGGCTCGACGATCGCCGACCCGGCGTCGCCGTTGGCAGGCTTTGAATTGCTTGGAAAAATCATCTATCATTTTTCGGATCCGCGGTTTTTTGTGACGGATTTTGCCACCTTGTTCGTCATCGGCATGATCTTGGCGTGGGCCCGCCTGCGGACGGGGGCCTTGTGGTTTCCCATCGGTCTGCATGCCGGCTGGATCTTCGCCTTCAAGGGCTACAACCT
>JBBQDJ010000194.1:0-7398 GCA_038319595.1 Verrucomicrobiales bacterium | reverse complement strand
CGACATCCTCTCCTGGCGTTTCTGCAGACGACCGATACGAATAGGTGCTCCTAACGGGAGTTGCCTGGCTGAGTTCGAAGGCATCCCCCCGGCGCACCATTGCTACCATGCTTGGATCGCTGGGTGGGACGGAGGTTGCTGAGAGCGGGTCGGAACCGGCGGCGATCTCAATGGCGTCGGAGGCGCCATCTCCATCCGCATCGTGTTTCGAAATAGGGTTTTGAATGATAAATTGTCTTAAATCGCTGATGCCGTCACCATTGCTGTCCGCCAAATTCGGATCGAATCCATAGGCATATTCTTCGGCATTGGTGAGTCCGTCGAAATCCCAGTCTCCGATCCATACTCCGCTGTTGTGGACGAGTTGATATTTCTCGTATTCTGTGAGACCGTTTCCATCCGTTTCGATGTCATTCACGGCCACGCGCCAGAAGAGCTTGTCCGGCACGCCGCCGCCAGCTTGCTCGGGGCTGACGGCGATCTGAATCTGGTTGCCGGTTCCCGCGGCGGGGTCTCCGACGGGAAGCCAAGCAGTAGTTAGATCAGGCGAGTATTGGAGAGTGTATTGTTTTCCTAGCAGGCTGGACCAGCTGGTGACGAAGGTTTCCGGACTGAGAATCTCGGGGCCGTCGTTTCCAGTGATGTAAACGGCAGGGATACAGATGACTTTTGCCTGGATGAAGCCGGTGGGAGGTTTGCCATCGAATGGATCGGTGCCGGCGATGGCTTCGTCGATGTTGGAAGCGCCGTCGCCATCGGCATCGGCCTGGGGGACGAAACTTGGAGGGAAAAGCTCGAAATTGTTAAATGTTAGCTCCCACAGGTCGCTCATTTCGTTGGCGTTGTGATCGGACTTGCCGGTTGAGGTGCCCGGAGCGCATAGAATCCAGAAGCCAGAGACAAGGAAGAGGGGCAGAGAGCGGGACGCTCCTGCAACGGTCTGGAGCAGGATGCTCCAGCTACGATGAAGGCGGGCGATCACCGGTTTCCTCCTTTTACGGAAGTAGCCGGGCTGTCGATGCGCCAATAGTTCAGGGTTATGTCCTTGGGCTTCGGCGGGTGGGCTTTGAGTTGGGCTTCTTGGGCGAGGCGAGCTTGCTCGCGGCCATCGTAGGCGGCTTTGAGTTTCCCGTATTCGTTGTGATAGAGGTCGTGGAGGGATCGGATAGAAGCGAGGGTTGTGGCGGTGGGCTTTCCCGGTGCGATGACAAAAGTCGCCGCGCCGGGCGGAAGATCCGGGATCTGCGGCGCTTGGAACTGGCGGGCGAAGTTTTTTTGCAGGGCGTTCTTGTTTGGGAGATTCGTGACGCTCCACATCATCATCAGTTGGTTCGTTTCACCAGACGAGCCGGCGAAGGTGGAAAGCCCGGAGAGCAGCGAGAAATCGGCAGACGACCAGACGGTGACAGGCTCGCCCTCTGCCTGCGGCCAGATCTGGACAAGCGAGCGTGGCGGCGAGTCATCGAAGTGATAGACGGTGGCACCAACAACGAGGAACACCAAATGGGGCTGCTTCCCGCGGAAGGCGGCGATGCGGTGTTGGACGACGGGGTCGGTGAGATCGATCTGCGGCGCGGCTTCTTGCGCCGGCGGAAGGGCAATGGGGGTGATTTGCCTAACGGTGATAATGCGTCCGCCTTGCGCGATGGTCTTGGTGTGAAGAATGTCCTTGGCCGGGACAATAAATTTGGGCTTCGGCACTTCGGGTGGCGTTGGCGTGCCGTCGGGGATGGTGCCGAGGATGCGCTCCGTGGTGGGTGATGCCGATTCAAAAGGAACATCAATTTTTTCGACCTGTGAGATGACAGGCGAGAGGCTGGCCACTAAGGTCAGAAAAACGAGCGGGATTGACTTCATGGGTAAGGTTGGTTTGCTGTCCTTCCTGGTGGACGGGGAGTTGATAAGCTGCCAATCGCCAGCCGCAACGGCCTTTAGCCGCTTCCCGGAGGAAATGGCCTGAACATGCGCCGCCGCCTCCCCGGCCTTTGGGTCGATTTGGCGGCATCGTTGCGGTCGATGCCGACCGCTGTTGGAGTGGGCTTATCAAGTCCCAGTCCACCGGTTTTGACGATCTGATATAGGATTTATTGCCAGGAGAAGGCAAGTGACAACTTGCCGCTCTGTTCATCAGGATGGCCCCTAAGTGTCATGGAACCCGGTGCCGGCCAGGCGCTCGTCGGCGGTTGGGAGCATTTCAGCGAGGGTTGACCGCGATCGCGTAGGACAAGTTGAAATTGACTATTTCAGCCGTTAAGCTACGCCATGGCCGTGGTCCCCCCCCGATCATCAAGGTGTTTGATTCTGATCATGTTCCTGGCCTTTGGCTTGGGACTTTGGTGTTGGCGTCCGGATTTCTCCCATGAGTCCGCGCGAGGACGGCCGGACCGGCCGAAAAATCCTGCAGAGAAAATGGCAATCGCCGACGACGGGTTCCGGCCGATTCCACTCGTCGCGCCACCGGATGACCACTTTCAGCCCGCGATCGCAGCCCGTGATCCTCTGGCGGCGCCTCCCTCCGAAGCGATGCGGAAACTCGCTTCACAGATGAGCCGCGAAAGTGCAGACCTGCAGATCGTCACCCACCCGGATGGACGTCGTTCGGTCGATCTCAGGGGCCGTTTCCTGCATATGAGCGCCGTCGTCACCGGAGCCGATGGCAAAACCGAGGTCCGCTGTTTTTCGAACGATCAGGAAATGAACGACGCCGGTTTCAACTCTCAAACTCTTCAAGTTCCCGTCCATGCCCGCTAGATTCCGGCAGTTTCTTTTCGCCACACTTCTGGCGGTCGATGTTCACGCGGCAGAGGTCATCTTCGTTAATGGCGATGGTGACGGCGAGGGCCTGAACGACCTGACGGTGGTCGCTCCCGTCGGTGGCAATCCCGGGACGACTCTCGGCGCCCAACGCCTGGCCGCCCTCCAGCGCGTCGGTGAAATTTGGGGCAGCCATCTGGCCAGTCCGGTGCCCATCAGCGTGCTGGTGGGATTCGACGTCCTGAGCCCTGGCATCCTCGCCGGTGCTGGGCCAGTGTCACAGCAGCAGAATTTCACGAACGCCCCAAAGCCAAACGTCTGGTATTCCATCGCACTCGCCAACGCGCTGGCCGGCACTGACCTCGAACCGGGCTCCAGCGACATCAATGTCAGCGCCAATGCCAACGGCTCGTTTTACTACGGCCTCGACACCGTCACGCCTCCCGGAACCTCTAACTTCGTGGACGTCATACTCCACGAGCTGGGCCACGGGCTGGGATTCATCAGCTTGATCAACGGTTCTAACGGGAATCTATTCGGCGGCCAGATCGACATCTTCAGCAGCTTTATTTACGACCAACAACTCGAAACTCCATGGTCGGCCCTCACTCCGGCCCAACGGATCAAGTCCGCTACGAATGATCCGAGTCTGGTGTGGACCGGCCCCTTCACCACCGCAGGCCTACCATCGAAACTGGCAGCGCAATCCGGCCCCAGCGGCTTCCGCCTAACCGCAACTTTGCCCGGCCCCTCGACGCAATTGATTCCTAACGCCCCCGCAGCTTTTGGCCCCGCCATTTCTAACATCGGCATAAGCGGCGAGCTTGCTATCACCGACACCGGTCTCCCAAATCCTAACAATGCCTGCAGTAATATCATCAACGGACCGCAGATCGCCGGCAAAATCGCCTTCATCCGCCGTGGCATCTGTGATTTCGACGATAAGGTTTACAGAGCCCAACTGGCGGGAGCCATCGCCGTGGTCATCGCCAACAACGTGGACACCGGAGTCATCATTCCCGGCGGAGACAGCATCGTTGGCGGGATCCCGGTGACACTCACCATCCCCACCGTCTTCGTCAGCCAGTCGGATGGCGACACACTCCTTGCCGCCTCGCCCGGGGTGCTGCTTTCCTTCGCACCCGTCCCAAACCAATTCACCGGCACCTACGGCAACCTGCTCCGACTCCATGCGCCCATCAGCTTCGCTTCTGGATCCTCGATTTCCCACTGGTCCACTGCCGCGACGCCCAACCTGCTGATGGAGCCTGGTGTCTTTCCCAACATCGACCGCGAACTTGACCTGACACTCACCCAGCTGAAGGACCTCGGTTGGAAGGTCATCGACATTCCCTTTCCCCATCTCACCTATCAGTCGTGGAAAACATTGGTGTTCGCAAGCGGCGACACGCTCGTCAATCCCGATGATGATCCGGATGCCGATGGCGTGAAAAACCAAGAGGAATACTTCTTCGGCATGAATCCAAAACTATCCGACGTGGCGAAGCTGCCCGGATTTCATGTGACTAACGGCCACGCGGACCTCGTCTTCACCCGTTCCAAGCTCACCACCGACCTGGCGTATGGGCTGGAGAAATCCACCACGCTGAATTCCTTCCAGCCTGCCGTGGTCGGCGTGGACTATCAGATTCTGTCTACGGTCAGCCTCGGCACGAACGCGGAGGAAATCACCCTGCGGCTGCTCAATCCGCCGGCGGGATTGTTTCTGCGGCTGCGGATCACGAAGACTCCGTAGTTAAGCGCCTGCGGCTTCGCGGATCGCTTCAAGCTCTTCCCAGCGGGTGTAGAGCTTCGCGACCTTCGCCTTGGCGGCATCCAGTTTCTCGGCCATCTCTGGGATCTCGGCGAAACGCTTGGCTTGGAAATCCGGATCGTGAAGCAGCGCTTCGATGCCCTCGGCCTCCTGCTCGATGGCGAGGATGGCGGTTTCCATCCCTTCTAATTCATTCTTCTCGTTGAAGGTGAGCTTGCGGCCTTTTTTCGCGGTCGGTGCCGCTGCAGCGGCTTTCTGACGGGCGGCAGCCTCCTTGGCGGCGGCCTGTGCCTGGATGCGTTCCGCCGCCTCACGAGCCTGGCGCTTCTCCAGATAGTAGGAATAATTTCCTGCCTGCACCGCGATGCCGTTGTCCTCGAAGGCAATGATCTGATCGCAGATTCGATCCAGAAAATACCGGTCATGGGAAACAACGATGACCGAACCATCAAACGCGGCGAGCGCCTCTTCTAACATCCGCAGCGACGGCAGGTCGAGATCATTCGTCGGCTCGTCGAGCACGATGACATTGCCGCCGTTTTTCAGAACCTTGGCCAGCATCAGCCGCGCGCGCTCGCCACCTGATAGAAGATCGACGCGTTCGTTGATGCGTTTGTCATCGAAAAGGAAGCGCCGGAGATAATTGCGCGCGCCGAGTGGCTGATTACCGAACATCAGCTTCTCGTTGCCATCGGAAATTTCATCGAGCAGCGAGCCAGTGCCATCGAGCACCATCCGCGTCTGGTCGATGTAGTTCACCTTCACCCGCTTGCCGGTAACGGCGGTGCCTTCGGTCGGGTCGAGCTGGCCGAGACAGAGTTTCAGCAAGGTCGTTTTACCCACACCGTTTTTCCCGACGATGCCGGTGCACTGACCGGGGCGCAGGCTTAATGTTAGATTCCGGAACAACCAGCGCGGTGATTTCTCCGAGCCGACGTTCACCCCTGCGCCTTCCAGCTCGACGACAATGTTTCCCAAGTCCGGAGCCGGCGGGATGAGTAGGTCCATTTCCCGTTCCTCGGGCGGCGCTTCCATGCCTTCGATTTCATAAAACTTGTCCAGCCGCGTGCGCTGCTTCGTTCCCCGCGCCTTCACGCCGGATCTCACCCACTCTAACTCCTCGCGCAGGAACCGTTGGCGGCGGCGCTCGGTCTGGCCGGCGATCTGCTGGCGGATGGCTTTCGATTCGAGGAAAGCCGTGTAATTTCCCGGATGCGAAAACGCGCGGCCAAGATCGATTTCGATGATGCGCGTGGCGATCACATCCAGGAAATAACGATCGTGCGTCACGAAGATCACCGCGCCGGGGAAGCCTTTCAGATAGTCCTCCAGCCAGCGGATCGACTCGGCGTCGAGATGGTTCGTCGGCTCGTCGAGCAATAGCAGATCCGGCTGACAGACCAGCGCACGGCAGAGGGCGACGCGGCGTTTTTCGCCGCCGGATAGCGGACCAACCATTGATTCTAACGGCGGCGTGCCGAGGGCGGTGGAAATGGATTTGATGCGCGAGTCGAGGTTCCAACCGTCAGCGTGATCGATGAGGTGAAGCAGGTCATTGAGCTCGGCATCGGAGCCTTCGCCGTTTTCATAGCGGCGGATCGCCTCGACGATGTCTGCGGCACCGGAAGCGATGTTTTCTTGGACGGTGAGTTCCGAATCGATTTCGAATTCCTGCGGCAGATATCCCACACGGAGGGCGCGGCGCAGTGAGATTTCCCCGGAGTCCGCCATTTGCTGGCCAGTGAGGATCTTCAGCAGTGAGGTTTTCCCGCAACCGTTGCGGCCGACCATGCCGGTTTTCTCCCCGGCGGAAACGGCGAGGGTGACGCCATCGAGCAGCGTTTGGTAACCGTAAGTGAGACGAATTTCGTTGGCGGAAAGGAGAGCGGACATGAAGCGGCGCGGGTTGTTGCCTATCCCAGCCGAAACGTCCATCCCATTGCGCCCGGGATCGGCATCCCGCGAGGAACCACGGAAAAATTGAGCAACGGCCTCGACATCGTCTCCCCTTTGCGCGCGCAGCCGATCCTTCGCCGCTTCGGCCCGAAACCCATTCGTAACGCTGAAAACTCCGCTCAAAGCAAATCCGCGCCGGGATTGTCATCCGCGGGCCATGCGTCTACGTTCCGCCACGAAACATGAAGAGTCCCTCCCTCCACGCACTCAATATCGGCACGCTCGCCTTCTGGCTGAGTGTCGCTGGATCCGGTGCGGTGGCCATCTGGGTGCCCGTCTTCAGGCCGCAGATCTCCATTCCCAACGAACTGGAAACCACTGTCTTTGCGGAGGATTTCTCGCTGGGCGAAATGACGGATCGCCCACTGACTCGGGAACCAAGCGATGCCCCCTCCGAACCCAGCGAAACGCTGGCGACTCCCCTTGCGGCCCCGCCCGCCTTGCCGCTGGTCACCGGTTTCGATGCGCTGCCGGAAATACCGGATCTCCCAGCAGCCAGCGAGCCATCCGCCCCCGCGCCAAGCCAACCCAAGCCCGCAATTCGCGTCGCCACCCCGCGGAGTTCCAGCCCGGCGCGGCCCGGCACTGCCACACCGGGAAAAAATGCTCCCGCCGGGAAATCCACGGCCGCCGCCGGCATGTCGGTCGCCGCCCGTCTCGCCGCCGGGCGGATGCCCCGGCCGTCCTATCCCGCACAATCACGCCGCAACAATCAGACAGGAACCGTAGTGGTCCAGTTCACCATCGGCACCGATGGAAACGTCGTTTCCGTTTCCATCTACAAATCCTCCAACTGGCCGCTGCTGGATCGCGAGGCGCTCAGGACCGTTAGAGGCTGGCGATTTCCTCCCGGCGATGTGATGACGAACATCAAGCCCATCACCTTCACCCTCGAATAAAATCTCCGTGTTAGC
>JBBQDJ010000193.1:0-7404 GCA_038319595.1 Verrucomicrobiales bacterium | reverse complement strand
ACGCGCTCAGGCAGTGGAACAAAATGGAAGTCTATCTCCTCGACGGTCGCGTCGAGATCGACAACAACCTCGTTGAGAACGCCATGCGTCCCACCAAGCTCGGGGCAAAGAACTGGCTCTTCATCGGCTGTCGGGAAGCCGGGCAGAAGGCAGCTATCCTCTGCACCAGGCTCAGCCATGTGCGACCGGCGGGTAGGGCTTTTGACATACCGAGCTTGCAGGCTCGCTCAATCCGTCTAGGTTTCATTTGAATTATTTTCTTATAAATCGCTGAAAGCCAATAATTTACGCACTAAACTGACAAAAATCAAACCAGAGCCTGAAAACTAACATTTATCTCGCTGAAAATAGGTGTTGCGACACTGAATATATTCAAATATCTCTACCAAAAGAGCGGTCGCGTGAAAAAAATCAAAATGCGTCTGTCTCTTCTTCCTCCACTTCCATCAACCCCCTCGTGATAAAAACTGAGTCCGTTTCCCGATATGCTTGGATCGTCGTTGCCTTGCTGTTTCCCGTCGCGCTGCTGAATTATCTCGACCGTCAGATGCTCGCCACGATGAAGGCGTCAATGGTCGCTGACATCCCGAGCATCGCCACCAGGGCGGACTGGGGTGTCGTGCTTGGTTCCTTCAAATGGGTCTACGCGTTGATGAGCCCAATCGGCGGATATATCGCGGATCGCTTCAGCCGACGGCATGTCATCTGCGCGAGTCTCTTCTTCTGGTCCCTGGCCACGTGGATCACCGGGCATGTTACGACGTATGACCAGTTGATCGCGACGCGCGCGTTGATGGGGGTGAGCGAGGCATTTTACATTCCGGCAGCGCTGGCGTTGATTACCGATTTCCACCGGGGGCGGACTCGCTCCAGCGCTGTCGGCCTCCATCAGGCGGGAATTTATGCGGGATTGATTCTAGGGGGATTTGCCGGCTACGTTGCAGATTCACCAGATCACGGCTGGCGATGGGCATTCGGGACCTGTGGGCTGATCGGCATCGTTTATGCCATTCCGCTGCTCGCCGTTTTGAAAAATCCCCCGCGTGAAGAGGGAACAGAACCTTCGTTATCCCCGCTTCAATCTGTCTTCCTTCTGGCACGCAACCGGAACTTCATCCTGATGGTGCTTTATTTCACTCTCCCTGCCATCGCAGGGTGGGTAGTGAAGGACTGGATGCCGGATATCCTCCGTGAAAAATTCAACCTCGGCCAGGGCCACGCTGGCGTCACCGCTGTATTGTGGGTGCAGGTCGCCTCGCTTATTGGCGGCATCGTGGGCGGGCTCGTCGCAGATAGATGGATGCGGCGCACTCCGCGCGGGCGCATCTTTACGAGCGCGATCGGGATGATCCTTTTCTTGCCTGCGTTGTTCGGAGTCGGAAACGCGCATGTCCTCTCGATAGCCATCGTCTCGCTGGTCGTGTTCGGGATCGGATGGGGATTCTTCGACAGCAACAACATGCCGATTCTTTGCCAAATTGTTCCGACCAAAATCCGCGCCACCGCCTACGGATTCATGAACCTCGTTTCCATCAGTTGCGGAGGGTTCGGAGACTGGGGCTTCGGCTTTCTCCGCGACCACGGCATTGCGCTCAACATAATCTTCGGAGCCTTTTCCGGCATAGCGCTTCTGTCGGTTTTTATCGTGTTCTCGATTAGGCTCAGGAAGGATGAGGAGGGGAACTCAGTGCACTGATGGATTGGTGGGGTAACATCCTAAGCAAGGCTCAATTCTCAAGGGATCGCGGGGCAAATGGCCGCGCGATCCTCCAATCCAACGCATGGTCGGCCCGGGCACTGGCCGGGCACTCGCGAGCTCTATTGGCGCTTGTAATGACAGGGAAATTGCATCTAACTTCCGCGTAGTGAAGCAGCCCCTCCCTAAACGTGTCCATTTAGCCCTTCGCACGCGACTTTTGGACGGGTCTCTACCCCCGGGTTCGCGGTTGGATTACAAGCAACTCTCTGTCGAACTAGGAGTCTCAACCACACCGGTTCGTGAAGCGGTGACACAACTGGCTTCCGAGGGCTTTGTGGAACTCATCCCCCGATTGGGGGCAGTCGTCCGCTCGCTTACTCGCAATTCAGCGATGGAGTTCTACGAAGTGCGGGAGGCGGTGGAGACCTTCGCCGCCATGAAGGCAGCCGAACGCCTTTCCACGCGACACTTGGAACAACTCCACCTTCACCTTAAGTCAATGCAAAGCATGTTTGAGCAAACATCTGCCCGCGGCTCGCACCGACTGGAATCGGCAGACTTGTTCACTTTTCTTGATGCTGACCTCGCCTTTCACAAGACAATCTTATTGGCCGCAAGAAATCCGGCTCTGGCACGCACCGTCGAGGAAAGCCATATTCAATCGCGTATTTTTTACGCGGATCGAGGGGTGCACGACACCCTTCGTATCTCCTTGGCATGCGAGCAGCACGCCAATATTCTAGCAGCTTTGGAAAATCGTGACGGTCCGGCTGCGGCGGAGGCCATGCGAACACATATCCGAACTTCGCTGGACTTCACCTTGGAGCACCTTGAGGCCTCCTTGGAAGTTTGACCCCTCACTTCAGGATCAAAATCCAGATTGTTACTGCACCGAGTTTTAGCTGCATCCGCTTCGAATATATTTGACAATATTCGAATACAAAACATCATCACTTTCAGGTTTAAGAGCGATCTTCACGGGACCAACACCGAACTCCGTCCATCCTTGCTTAGAGGGTTCGGGACAAAGTTGATCTTCACGCAAGGCTGCTGATACCGCTTCTCCAAGTTCGTTTTCCAAGTCAAATCATGAAATCGCTCCGCATCCAGGGTGTTGTGCCGCCTGTTTCCACGCCGCTGACTTCAAACGGACGGGTGGACGAACCCGCCATCCACCGCATCATCAACCATCTCGTGGATGGAGGTTGCGACGCCGCATTTGTTCTCGGCTCCACGGGTGAACTGGCATCCTTGAACCGCCAAAGCCGGGAAGCCGTTATCCGAGAATCCGTTGCCGCGGCGTCAGGACGCATCCCAGTGCTGGTCGGCATCGCGGACACATGCCCGGAGAAGACGATCGCGCTCGCCCGGCTCGCAAGCGATCTGGGAGCGGATGCGCTGGTGATGGCGGCACCGTATTATTACGATCTCGCACCAGACGAACTACAGCGCTATTTTTGCTCACTCCTTCCGCAACTCGACCGTCCAGCCCTGCTTTACAACATGCCTTGGCTCACCGGCCACGTGCTCGGCATGGATTGCCTGCGGGCCGCATTGGACCATCCCAACGTGATTGGCTTTAAGGACTCGTCCGGAGATATGGAATACCTCAGCCAAATGATCGGGGTCGCGGCGATCCGCGAGGGAACCACCGTTCTCGTTGGAAACGAGTATTTCTATCTGGATGCGCTCAAGCTTGGCGCCCATGGGGCAGTGGCAGGAGGCGGCAACATCTACCCGAAGATTTTTCGCGCCTTGCAGGATGCTTTTGACTGCGGCGACCTGGAAACCGCCACTGGCTTACAGGACCAAATCACCAGGCTTGGAAATCGGTTGTTCGACATCACCGGACGGCCGACTTCCGTCTTCTCCGCGGTGAAGGCCGGAATGGCCGCCATGGGCCTGTGTGAGGCCCATATGGCGGCACCTCTCACCGCTTGTACCAGCGCCCAACTGGAGCAGGTTCGTAAAATCCTTTCCGAAGCGCTCGTAGTGACTCGACAACCCGAATCCGCTGTCGCTTGAAACTGATTTTCACCGTCTTGCTCTTGATCTTAACAGATACACTTTGCGCCAGCGGAGAGAAGGTCGTCACTCACAGCGCGCGAGGACACCTGATTCACAACACCCAAGTGTTCTCTTCAGATGGCCGGAACATCGTCTTCGACTCGCGAAATGACGAGACTCAGTTAGCCTCCTCTTCAGCCATCGGCATGGTAAACTTGATCACCGGAGAGGAAACCACGCTCTATCAGTCACCTCATCCGAATTCCCACGGCCCGGGTGTGGGTGCCGCTACCTTCAGCCCAGTCCGCGACGAGGTGATTTTCATCCATGGCCTCGACCCGGCTACTGAGTCGAAGCCCTACGGCCCCTCCCGCCGGACCGCAGCCATCGTTTCCGTAGGAAACCCCGGAAAAATGACCCGGCTCGACGCACGGGATGTTAGCGCGCCCTTCACGCCAGGTGCCCTGCGCGGTGGCACCCATGCCCACCAATGGTCCGGCGACGGAAAACTCATTTCCTTCACCTACAACGATGCAGTGATCCCGCCAACCGGTCCCGCGCCAGCGGATCTGCGCACGGTTGGAGTGATGGTGCGCGACCTTCCTGTCCGGGTCGTCCACCCACTGCCAACGGAAGAGTTTTCCGGTCTCTCCTTCAGCGTCGTCGTGATTCCTGTGACTCCGAATCCCAAACCTGGCAGTGACGAGATCTCCCGCGCTTACGAAGAAGGCTGGGTCGGAACGCGCGGCTACATGAAATCCGACGGGAGCCGCCAGGCCAAAGCGATCGCTTTCATCGGTAATCTCACCACCCTCGATGGCAAATCCCACTCGGAGGTCTTCATCGCAGACTTGCCGGACGACCTCACTAAAGTGAGTTCCGCCGCTCCACTCGAGGGCACTTCCACGACCCTGCCTGCACCGCCCGCAGGAGTAAATATCCGTCGGCTTACCCACACCGATTCCACCCCGGAGCCCGGTCTGCAAGGACCGCGTCACTGGGTACGAGTTTCGCCGGATGGAAAAACCATCGCCTTCCTTGATCAAGATGAAAACGGCATCGCCCAGATCTTCGGTGTATCTCCTAACGGCGGCTCACTCCGGCAACTTTCACAGCTCAAGGAATCCGTCGATTGTCCGTTTTCCTGGTCGCCAGATGGAAAGCGGATCGCCTGTTCCGCTGGCGGGCGAGTCCGGCTGGTCGATCCCAATACTGGGCGCAGCATCGTAATAACAGAAGAGTTCCCCAAAGGTAGAGAACCCAAAAACGGCATCTCGTTTTCCCCGGATGGCTCGCTCATCGCCTTCAACCGTTTGCTGCCCCATCCCGATGGTGGCGATTTCCTACAGGTCTGCGTCGTTGGGGTTCCCCCTCGTGGCGATTGATCCGTTCCTTTGTTAGAGAATGCTGGAGTTGCCAGTCGGTTGGGAGCGGATCACCGGACCAGGTCAATCAGATAGAACGCGCGCGCGGGCGGAGCGGTCTCTACGAACCCAGCGATCGGGCCGGTCGCGGTGACGATGCCGCGCGATGACCAGTCGTTATCGAGCGTGATGCTGCGAAGAACCTGATAGGACCGTCCAGGCACCGCCCGCCAGTTCACTTCATTTCGAGTTGCCTCCATCCGCATCCCAGGCGTGAACGATTCCCCGGCGGTAGACATGCGGTCCGGATCGAGAACCATTGCGTCGATTTCCGCCCTGCTCAGGGCGGTGTGGTGAATTTGGATTTCATCCAGCCAACCGGCAAACTTCGGTTCCGCGGCGGTCCCGACCGTCTGCGCACCGAAGCGCAGCGGAGCGGGAGTCTTGACGATGACCGGCGCGGCCGTGCGTGCCTGCTCGATTCCGTCCACGTAGAGAATCATGTCCTGGCCGGGAACCAAAGTCACCGCGAGATGGTGCCAGAGGCCGTCGTTCACCACCACGGACGAAGCCAGTTGTTTCGCTGCCGAGGTCGCCACGAAACTCGCTTTGCCGGGCAGTCCCGCGGAATTCACGCCGAACAGATAGCCATTGAAATCGCCGGTCGCCAGCTTCGACAACGGCACCCGGTAGGTCGTGTCGCCTGGTGCGGTGCGCAGCCAGAAGCTGATAGTGAAGGGCACCCGGGTGAGGTTACCATCGTCCGGATCCCGCCGGATGCTGAATTTCTTTGCGCCGCCAGGGAAATCAACGAAGCCGGATCGATCGGCGGGATTGGTGCCAGGGGTCCCCGCCGGGTTGAAGGATCCACTGGCTCCGGTGGATCCGAAGTCGATGATCGCCGCTTTTTCAGGCGTGCCGGCATCAATATCGGCCCGCAGGACGTCAACCAGACGGCCTTCGGGCGTGAGCACCACGTTGCCTTCGAGCCAACCGTTGAATTTCCCCGACATCCAGGTGTTCTGTGAGGTCAAACTGGCGGTGAAAGTCCAGTTGGCGGCGTTGAGCAGATCTGCCCCGACCGGAACGGACATCAGGAAGGCCCTGAAATGCCGCGGCCAACCGTTTCCTGCGCCGATGTCTTCGAACGCCCTCCAGATGCGTCCATTGTGAATGACCACGGGCATCGGTGCAGTGTGATACTGACCGCTCCGCAACAGGCCAGTGGTGGCACTGGACGGCGTGGTCCAAGTGAGCCCCGAGTCGGACGAGCGGCGAATCACCAGATTTCCATACTCCTCACTGGTCCCCAATAGATAGACCGCACCGCTGTGGACGAAAAGATTCGACCAGAACGCAGTCACCTCGGAGCGGGCCGTCCAGGTCACTCCGCGGTCGGTGGAGCGATAGATCTGGGTTTTTACCGGGACGCCGCTGCCGAAATTGTCATTGCTCGCCAGATACGAGCCGTCTGGCAGAACCGTGATCGATGGCGACCCGAGGTAGAGGCTGGAGGGTGTCGGCGATCCACTCGAATGCCCGTGCTGCAAGGGTACCATGAAGCCCGTCCGAAAAGTCATCCGACGCGAGGAAATCCAATTCTTCCTCCGCCTCCACGGCTTGTGGGAAGGCCTCATCCAGCTTCCACGCCCGCCGCCGCCTCCCTTCGATATCGAAACCATGGAACCCATCGAGCCACCCTGGCAGGCGATTAAGGAATGGATCCCCGACGACGAACCCGACCTCGACTGGTTCAATCGTCCCCGGAATCCCTCCAATCCAGAACCGGACGGCATCGATCAACGCCCGACATGGAAACCCGAGGAAATCCAATTGGACGACGAGCGAATCTTGGTTTTCGAATATTCCTGAGACCGCCTATCTGCCTCAAAAAATAACCGCTGCCAAAAATCATCTTGGTAAAGCGGCTTGGAAAGCTACGCTCGCGATAAATAAACGCCGCTCTGAATCCTCCTCGTTCCGCCCAATCTCGGCGTGCTGCGGAGCCTACTTCAGTTCAGAATTTCAGTTTTCAGCGTTTCAGCTTTACCCATCCACCCCATTTCCCCGCCCTCCGGTCGGGACCATCGGCTGTTTCAAGGGCTTTCTTCCAAAGCAAATTCCTAGCAGCCATCACGATCCGTCAGGAACGGAAATCAAGCGGATGCTGCCGAGTCATTAGGAAAAAAAATGTTACGCTTCTCCCCTTCCGCGGAAATACCCATCAGACATGCTCGATCAGAACCAACAGGAGCGCTTCATGCGCCTTTGGACCATCCATCAGCCAGGGGTGGCAAATTACCTCCATGCGCTCGTCCGGGATCGTGCGGCAGC
>JBBQDJ010000192.1:0-7430 GCA_038319595.1 Verrucomicrobiales bacterium | reverse complement strand
CTCAAGGATTTCAACCCGGACATCCACGTGCTCACGGTGATTGACTCTCCAGCCATGAAGGGCCCCATGTATCAACGTCCTCCCTTCCCGAACGCCTGGGCGCGCGAAGAAGGCAAGGGCCGCGTTTTCTACACCGCCATGGGCCATCGCGAAGACGTCTGGACCAACCCGACTTTCCAAAGCATCCTCACCGGAGCGATCCATTGGGTCACCCGCGACGTGGACGCCGCTGTCCCGCCGAACCTCAAGGAGGCCGCTCCCGGTGCGATGACGAACCCTGGCCTCGCCGAGCCGAAAAAATAACACGGGAGCATGAACGGCCTGATCCACGATTGCTCCGTTAGTCTGGATCGTGCCGCCGTTCATGACCGCAGCCCTGTTAGCGAAAAAATTGCACTCTTCCGCTCGCTTTTCCTCGGCCGAGCCGATGTTTATCCTCGCCGCTTCGAGAGTAAAAAGACCGGCCGCGCCGGATACGCGCCAGCTTGTGGCAACGAATGGGTCCGCGGCATTTGTGAGAAACCCCGGATTAAATGCGCTGATTGCCCGCACCGTGCGTTCCTGCCCCTGACCGACGAAGTCATCCGATGGCACCTTTCAGGAAAAGACAGCGCCGCACAGGACTTCGTCGCTGGAGTCTATCCGATGCTCGCAGACGAGACTTGTTATTTCCTCGCCATGGATTTCGACAAAGACTCGTGGCAGCAGGACGTGCTTGCAGTCATGGAAACCTGCCGACTGCTAAATCTCCCAGCCGCGCTGGAACGCTCGCGCTCCGGCAATGGCGGACATGTCTGGATGTTCTTCGCAGAAGCCGTTCCCGCCACGCTCGCCCGCAAACTCGGCTCGTTTGTCCTGACAGAAACCATGGAACGCCGACCGGAACTCGGCCTCGCCTCTTACGATCGGCTTTTCCCCAATCAGGACACCCTGCCCAAAGGTGGCTTCGGCAACCTGATCGCCCTACCGATGCAGAAAGGACCACGTGAAAAGGGTCACAGCGTTTTCGTGGATGACACATTCACACCCTATCCGGATCCTTGGGCGTTCATTTCCTCCATCGACCGCTTGCCCAGAAATCGGATAGAAACCATCACTCAGGACGCGGAAAGCCGGGGCCGCGTAATCGGCATCCGCTTTGCCCTATCTGCCGAAGACGAAGCGGAACCATGGAACACGCCGCCTTCAAGGCGGCATCGCGAAATGCCTCTGACCGGTCCCTTACCAAAGGAAATCGAGTTGGTTCTCGGTGACCAGATTTATCTAACTAAGGAATCCCTACCACCCGCGTTGCGCAACCGTTTGCTGCGCCTCGCCGCCTTCCAGAATCCGGAATTCTATCGAGCTCAGGCGATGCGGTTGCCGACCTACGAAAAACCGCGCGTCATCGCCTGCGCGGAAGACCTGCCCTTGCACCTCGGCCTACCGCGAGGTTGTTTCGAGGAAGTCCTCGCGCTTTTCAAAGAACTCAGGATCAAACCCGTCATCCACGACCAACGCGTGGCAGGTGTTCCACTCGATCTCCAATTCACCGGCACTCTCCGCCCGGAACAGGAAACCGCTGCCACCGCGATGCTCGCACACGACACCGGAGTGCTCTCCGCCACCACCGCCTTCGGCAAAACCGTGCTCGCCGCCCATCTCATCGCCACCCGTGGCGTGAACACCCTCATTCTGGTCCACCGCCAGCAACTGCTCGAACAATGGATCGAGCGCCTTTCTTCTTTCCTCGGCCTACCCCCAAAATCCATCGGCCGCCTCGGTGGAGGGCATAAAAAACTGACAGGAAACATCGACGTCGCCCTGATTCAAAGCCTCGTCCGCAAGGGAGTCGTCGATGACCGGGTGGCGGACTACGGGCACCTTGTCATCGACGAATGCCACCACCTATCAGCTCACAGTTTCGAACTCGTGGCCCGCCGTGCCAAGGCCCGTTTCGTGCTCGGGCTATCCGCCACCGTGGCACGCAAGGATGGCCATCATCCGATCATCTTCATGCAATGCGGCCCCGTCCGCCACCGTGTGGATGCCAAGCAACAGGCAGATGCCCGACCGTTCTCCCACCATGTCATCGTCCGCCCAACAGGTCTGCGTTCCACCTCAGAACCGGATCCCGACCGGCGGCTTGAATACCAGAACCTCTGCGGGGAAATCATGCGTTCGGAGCCGCGCAACCACTTAATCCGCGACGAAGTGATCGCCGCAGTACAAGAGGGCCGATCCCCTCTTGTACTCACCGAACGCACCGAACACGTCTCCACTCTAGCCGATTTAATCCGCCCTCACGTCCCTCACTTGATCATCCTCCAAGGCGGCATGGGCCGGAAATCTCTGCGGGAGGCCACGGCTCGACTCGCCGCCGTTCCGGAAAATGAAAGCCGCGTCGTGATCGCAACCGGTAAATTCGTGAGCGAGGGCTTCGATGACCCGCGGCTCGACACTCTTTTCCTCACCATGCCCGTTTCCTGGCGCGGCATCATCGCCCAATACGCCGGACGCCTCCATCGACTCCACGACGGCAAGCGGGAAGTGAGAATCCACGACTACGCCGACCTCGATATCCCGATGCTCTCCCGGATGTTCGACAAGCGATGCGCGGGTTACGAAGCCGTCGGCTATACCATTCTGCTGCCTGCCAGCGCACTCCCAGGCTGGCCCTGCGAAGTTCCGCTACCCGTCGATCCCGAATGGAAAAAGGACTACGCAACCAGCGTCCGACGCTTGATTCGCGATGGGGTTGACGCCCCTCTTGGCTAGTCATCTGTCACCGCCACCCGCCCTAACAGCGATCAAGAACGAGCACGCAGTGCCAGCGAAGCATTCCTTTTTCACCGTCTCGAATCATTGCCTGAAACTGCCGGGCGATTCCGGCTGAATACGAAACTCCCCATCCCCTTTGACGGCTGGAGCGAAATGGAGATCGACCTGTTTTCCGCTGGGCTCAGACTCGCTATCGAGATCGACGGGCCGCAACATCTATCCGATCCCGCCGCCTACCGCAGCGACCGGCGCAAGGATGCGTTGCTTCAGGAAAATGGCTACCATGTCCTCCGCTTTCTCGCCGAAGACCTCGGGAAACATCTCGACGCCACCCTCGATGCCATCCTCCGGGCCATCGATCACCGGAGTCGGATGAAAGAATGACCCAGTGAATGTCCGCTTCGGTCATCTTCCTTGTCGTTCTTCTTCGAATTTTTCCATGCCATAATTGACGGTCTTTGAGGCGATATCAGACATTGGGACACCTTCTTCGAGCTTTTCAACAATGATGCGGTTGGAGCGGGCGGGCTGATAGCCGGGATCGATTTCAAGTGCACGATCAAATGCAGCCAGAGCTTCCGCCTTTCGGCCCAAATACATGTAACACAAGCCCATGTTTCCCTGACAAGGCGCATTCCGCTGATTGAGGGCGGCTGAGGCGTGGAATCCGTCCAGTGCAGCCTGCCATTCGCTCCGTTCCATGGACTCGAATGCTTGGTTAAAAAGATCGCTGGAATCCAAATAGACCTCCAAGGTCAGGCGTTCATTCTTCCAAATCGCGGCGGAAATACTGGCGATGAAGGACCTGGCTTGGCCGACTTCGTCGTCTGCCGGATCACCGATCGCCACCACTTTCTGATAGGCACGGATGCAATTTGGAAGATCCAGCATCTTTTGGTAGGCCACCGCCTTGTTGTAGTGTGACTCGACGCTGTAGGGATAGATGGCGATGGCTTTGTCGAACCAGGCAATCGCCTTTTCATGTTTTTCTTGAAAGGCGTGCACCACTCCAATTCCAAAGGTCACGTCGTGATTGCGCGGGTGATTGTCCAACAAACCTGTAAGAAGAGTCATCGCCTTTTGGGTGAGGCCTTTTTGCAAGAATTCCAAGGCGGTGTTGACGGCACTCTGGACCTCCGGATTGATTTCCATGATGAAATGGCCTTCAGGGAGAGTGGAGGTGCGCCTGTTCTCATACTGTAGGACGGAGGCATAGTGGATGCAGTCACCACAATCCGAGTCCCGGATCGAAGCGCAGCATTCGCTGCAAATTTGCACGTTACCCTCTCTTGGACAGTTACGGCGGGCTTTACCGATTCCACATTTCGGGCACTTGCTTTTCATGGATCTTAGGTAGACGGCGGCCTCCGGGGCGTCAATCGTCGAGATGGAGCCTCTTGGATTCTCATTTTTTCCCCCGTCCCGAGATCGGAGGCAGCGCGATTTTGAGCCTAAGGTGCCCCCGTGATTTTCATCGCTTTGCCGGTTGCACAGATCCGTTGGCGTGGCACAGTCGGCCACGAAATCAATGACTACGGAAAATTTGCAAGAGCGGATCGCGGAAACGAGCGGCTGGATTCAGGCGGTGAAGGATGAAATGGGGCAGGTCCTCGTCGGGCAGGAACGGTTGGTGGACCGGTTGTTGATCGGGCTGCTCTGCAACGGCCACATCCTGCTCGAGGGAGTTCCCGGATTGGCGAAAACCCTGGCGGTCAAGGCGCTGTCGGGCTCGCTGCATGCGTCATTCGCCCGCTTCCAGTTCACGCCGGACCTGCTGCCTGCCGATTTGGTCGGAACCATGGTGTATCACCCGCAGGAAACGAAATTCGAGCCCAAGCTCGGGCCGATTTTCAACAACTTGATTCTCGCCGACGAGATCAACCGCGCGCCGGCGAAGGTCCAGTCCGCGCTTCTCGAAGCCATGCAGGAGCGGCAGGTGACCCTCGGCGACCGCTCCTATCCCCTGCCCCAGCCATTCCTGGTGCTCGCGACTCAGAACCCGATCGACCAGGAGGGAACCTATCAGCTTCCCGAGGCGCAGCTCGACCGGTTCCTGCTCAAGGTGACGGTCGGTTATCCGACCAAGGACGAGGAGCTTGAGATTCTCGACAGGATGGCGACTTCCACCCCGCCCTATCAGACGAAGACGGTGGCGACGCCCGAACAAGTAGCCGCCTCCCGCACCTTGGTGAACGAGGTTTATATTGATCCCGCCATCCGGAAATACATCGTGCAGATCATCCACACCACGCGCTTCCCGGCACTGGTGGACGCACCCTTGAAAAATCTGGTCCGCTCTGGAGCCTCGCCACGGGGAACCATCAATCTCGCGCTCACCGCCCGCGCCCGGGCCTTCATGCAAGGCCGTGCGTTCGTCACCCCGCAGGACGTCAAGGACATGGCACTCGATGTGTTGCGTCATCGGATTCTTCTAACCTATGAAGCCGAGGCGGAGGAAATGACTACCGACTCGGTGATCGAGCGGATCATGAGCAAGGTCGCGGTGCCGTGAGGATTTGAAATCTGAAATTTCAAATTTGAGATCAAGAGATGCTGACGGACGAACAAATTGAGGAAATGATGGCGCGCGTGCGCAAGCTGGAGCTCAAGGCCCGGCGGCTCGTGCGTGAATCGTTTTCAGGCGAGTATCTCTCCTCGTTCCGCGGGCAGGGGTTGGACTTTGACGATTTCCGCGAGTACCAGCACGGCGACGAGGTGCGGTTCATCGACTGGAACGTGACTGCGCGGATGAACGCTCCGTTTGTTAGAAAATTCCGTGAAGAGCGCGAGTTGTCGGTGGTGATCGCCGTCGATGTTTCAGGGTCTGCGGACTATGGCAGTGTCTCCTTGAGCAAGCGGGAAGTGGCTGCGGAAACAGCGGCGGTGCTGGGTTTCAGCGCGCTGCACAACGGCGACAAGGTGGGCCTTCTGGTGTTCGCGCACGAGCCGATCCTTTTCATCCCTCCGGAAAAGGGCAGCCGCCATCTGCTGCGGATGATCCGCGAAATCCTCGTCGCAAAACCTAACAAACCGGGAACCTCCGTTTCCGAAGCCTGCGATTTTCTCGTGAGAACTCTGCGCCGGAAGTCGCTGGTATTTCTGATTTCAGATTTTTTCTCGGATCCACTGGAGAAGCCACTGGGCAAGCTCGCGCGCAAACATGAAACCATCGCACTGCGGGTACTCGATCCCCTGGAAGCCAAACTGCCCAAGGGCGGCAGGGTGGTAATGATCGACCCGGAGACGGGCTTTGAAACACTCGTCAACACCAACAACCCTAACCTGCGGATGGGCTATGCGAAACTGATGCGCCGCCAACTCGAAGGAGTCTCAGCAATCTTCAAGAAACACGGGATCGATTCCGCAGATTTGCAAACCGACGGTGACACGCTGGCAGCACTCCACCAATTGTTGAAAAAGCGTAGCCGCAAGCGTTCCGGTTAGAATAATCATGGAAGGAGCACCCCATAATTTCCAATTGCTAGAGCCACCCTCACCTGAGGCCTTGGTCCCTGACTCGCGGCTGGAAGCTTGGATGGTGGTCGTGGTGGTGGCGGGATTGCTGGTTTTGGCATTGGTGGCATTTTTCATCCTAAGCAGAAAAAATCACACACCAGTGAATCCCGCGATTGCTAGAAATGCCGCCCGTGCGGAAGCGGCCGCCGCACTGGAGGCGGTTTCCACCGCAGCTTCCGCCCGCGATGCCGCCGTGCAATGCTCATGGATCATCCGGAAATATCTATCAATCGCCGCCGGCGATCCTGCGTTGTTCGAGACCCATGAGGAGTATCTATCACGTCACGAAGCGCTGAGAAATTTTACTCCGGAAGCACGTTCCGCTGCGGAAAAAGGATTCAGCCGTCTGGTGAGATTGAAATACGCGTCCAGCCGACCGGACGTTGAGACGGCAGCCGTCGTTTCCGAATCCCGGAGCTTGCTAGAAACCCTGCACCAAGGACTTGTGGCATGAACGGATTTTTCACCCACTTCCGCTTCGCCCAGCCGGGATGGCTGCTGGTGCTGCTACCCGTGCTGTTGCTCTTGGCACTGCGGCGCGGCAAAGGATCGGACTCCGCTGTGGTTTTCCCGAATCTAGCAGTTCTCGTCAGCCTTGGACGACGGGTGAGGCGGATGCCTTGGAGCTTCGGACTGCCGCTCTTGTTCCTTTCTTTGACCCTCGCGATTCTGGCCATGGCCCGTCCCGTCTGGCGGAACGAATATCAGAGTCGTTCGGCCAGTGGAATCGACATCATGATTGCCTTCGATGTTTCGCTCTCCATGGACATCGACGATTTCGAAGACCAAGGAAGGAGGGCGAAGCGCATTGAAGTGGCGAAAAAAGTCGTCGATGATTTCATTACGCGCCGACCGGACGACCGCATCGGTCTGGTCGCCTTCGCTGGCAGACCACGGGACGCGAGTCCGATTACCCTGGATCACCAATGGCTGAGAAGCGCTCTCAGCGAACTGCGCCTCAACGACGAGCGCCGCATGGGCACGGTCCAAGAGCAGGGCACCGCGATCGGATCGGCACTCGCCGCCGCCTCCAGTCGGCTGGAAGACCGAAACGCCCGGAGCAAGATCATCGTCCTCATCACCGACGGAGCGAGTAACTCGGGGAAAATCTCGCCACTCGAAGCCGCCGAGCATGCGAAAACACTGGGAATCAA
>JBBQDJ010000191.1:0-7446 GCA_038319595.1 Verrucomicrobiales bacterium | reverse complement strand
TTGATCTCCAGCGGTTGTCCATCGCGCAGGAGGGACAGGGTGAGGGTGTCGCCGGTGGACTTTTCCCCGCGGACGAGATGGCCCCAGAACACGCTGCCGTAAGCCGGATGCTGATAGTAACCTCTGCGGTCGATGGGTTGCCCATCGATGGCGAGCAGCACGTCACCTTTTTTAACACCGGCGAGCTCGGCTGCGCCACCCTTGCGGACGGCTTGGATGTAAAGGCCGCCCTGTTCATCCGTGAGCTTGAGCCATTGGCGGAAGGAAGCGTCCTCGGTGCGGGCGATGGATAGACCGAGGCTGGGAAAGCCCTTGTATTCTCCGGTGGCGCTGGATTTCAGGAAGCGGGAGACGATGTCGGTGGAGGCCACGTCGCAGATCTGATCCTTTGAGTCGTAGCTGATGAGGACACCGGTGAGTTTCCCGTCCTTGAGGACGGGCAGTGAGTAGCTGCTGGCAGCGCTCTGCATCGAGGCCTTGACGAGATAGGTGAGGAAGCTGTGACCGGGGAGGAAATTCGATGCGATGTCGATGCTCCTGAGACTGCCGGGAGTGAGCAGGGCGAGTCCGTTGTCCTCGATCTGAAGAATGTCGAGAGTGTCGCCGATTTTCGGCGGCGCAGTGAGCTCGAGTGGCACTGAGTTTGCAAACAGCTTGTTGCCTTCAAGCTCATCCGCAGGGCCTAACAAAGCGAGGTTCGCCTCGTAGTCCACGGCGATGACCTTCGCCTGGCAGAAGTGGGTGCCGTCGGGGGATTCAAATTCCAGGTAGGTCGCGTCGGCGACCATCTCAGAGGTGGTGAGCACGCGCTGGGGGCCGACGATGGCAGCAAGTGCCCGACGTTGTCCCGGTGGATTTTTTTCCCACGGTTGCCCAGCATTCCACGATTGTTCGGTGGAATTGATCCGTACGACGGATTTCTTGATCTCCACGGGGGCGGGCTCTTCAAACGCCGGCGGGGCGGGCGCGGCCTCGATCGTTCCGGCCTCCGGTGGTGGGGCTGCCACCGTCTTGGAGGATGAAGGGTCACAGGCGGTTAGAGTGACGAGCAGGGGCAGGACGAAAAGCGGACGCATGGGAGTAAGGGGCGGCGGTGGGTGAGGGAAGGTGGCGGGATCAGGTTAAGCCGAGGACGTCCTGCATGTCATACAAGCCGACGGGCTGGTGTTCTAACCAACTGGCGGCACGCACGGCTCCGGCGGCGAAGGTCATCCGCGAGGATGCCTTGTGAGTGAGTTCGACGCGTTCACCATCGGCAGCGAAAAGCACCGTGTGGTCGCCGACGACGTCGCCTCCACGCAGCGTGTGCATGCCGATTTCCCGCGGCTTGCGCGGACCGATGTTGCCGAAACGGCCATGGGCGACGTCCTCCTTGTAACTGGTGCCGGTTTCCTCATTGAGAATTTCCAGCAAGCGTCTGGCCGTACCGGATGGGGCATCGATCTTGTGCTTGTGGTGCATCTCGGTGACCTCGATGTCGAAGCGGTCCTGTGTTAGAATACGAGCGGCATGGCGGGTGAGCCAGAACAGCGTGTTGACGCCGACGGAGTAGTTCGCGGCATAGACGATGCGGATGGATTTGGCAGCTTCGTAGATGACGGCGCGTTCCTCGTCGGTGTGTCCGGTGGTGCCGATGACCAGACTCGTGCCGTGCTTCAGTGCGGCTTCGACGAGGGTCGTGGTGAAGGAGTGGATGGTGAAATCGATCGCGCAGGTCGCCATGGAAATGGCCGCGTCGAGATCCTCTCCGGCGTCATGGGTGGCGGTGACGGGGATGCCTGCTAGACAGGCGGCTTCAACGACGGCTTGGCCCATACGGCCGGATTTTCCAGTGACAAGGAGCGATGGCATGAGTTGGATTCGTGGCGGGATGTTGAAAGCAGTGGCGCTTAGTTGTCTTCGAAGATCAACTGTTTGAGTTGGATTTCACTGGCACGTGTGGCGGCTTCATCCGCGCGGGGACCATGGAACGATGCGATTTTTTTAGCAATGTTGATGGCGGGCTGCCAGCGGCCTGCCTTTTCGAGAAGCTCCAAGGCACGGAATCCACAGAGTTCGAAGTATTCCCATTCCACCGGCGGGGTGGTGGTCTCGAGGACCGAGTAGTAAACTTGAAACGCCTGTTTTTCACGCTTTTTGGTTGGATCCTTCTCGTCGGGCATCAGCTCCAAGATCCTGCCGCGCAGGTATTGAAGGCGGTTCAACAGGGCTGGACGGGACTTCGCCTGGTCGAGCAGCTTGTCATAAACGGCGAGCGCCTGAACTCGCGCCTCCGGGTTGTTTTCCCCCTGTGCGGACAACGCCTCTCCTAACAAAAGGCCAGAAGGTAACATTAGTGGATCCTCTGCGGGCAGTTTGGCCAATCCGTCCCGGAGCAGGTCCACGGCCTCGCCGGACCGGGTTAGATCGATGAGATGCCGGGATTTCTCGAGTACTGCGATGCCTGTGACAGGGCCACCGCATTCGATGGTCTTGTCGAAAAGAATCAGTGCTTCCTTTTTTGAGGCTTCGGTGCCGCCGAGCGCTGCGGCACGTGCCGCGAGCAGCCAGGCTACCTGGGCGCGGGTCGGGTCGGTATCGGCGGCGGCAAGTTTCTCCAAAACGAGGCGGGCGGGATTGTAGTTGCCGGCTTGAAATTGACTCCGCCCGAGGACGAATGCGGCTTCCGCCGCTTCGGGCTGATTCGGATAGCCATCGATGATCGCTTGCGCTGCTGAGAGGGTGGCGGCGGAATCATTCGAGAGGTCGGCAAAGCGCAAGCGGGCGAGGGCGATCCTCGCCGCGGGAAGTGACGCGGCCTTGTCGGGTGTGGCCGCCAAGGCATCTAACTGGGCACCTGCGAAAGAGACATCCGGAGTCGAGCTGGCCAGCGCCGCCTCAGCCGCCACAAGTCTCGCCTCGGCCGCACGGGGGTGCTCGGGAAACTTTGTTAGAAAACCGTCGAGCGCCGTCCTCGCCGCATCCGGTGGAGTGGTGGCTAACGCCTGTTCTAGGGCGAGGTCTGCCTCAAGTTCCTTGTCGGGCGACTGGGTTGCGAGCTGGATGAGTGTGGTTCCGCTGGAACCACCGGTGCGGATCAGGGAGATGGCCTGGTGAAGTTTTGCGGAGCGGGCAGCAGCACCGGTGAGTAGTTTGGCAGACTCTTCGAAAAGCTTGGCGGCTTTCGACGGATCGCCATTCAGATAGGAAACTCGGGCCTCGAGAAATGTGGACTGGCCTCTTAATTCCGTGGATTCGGCTGTTTCCCGCAGGGTCTCCAGAATCGAAAATGCGAGCTCCACCGCGCCTGCTTCGAGATGCCAGCGGGCAAGCTGATAGAGCGCGGGACTGGCGAGCGGGTGATCTGGGTTTTCGATCCGCAAGCGGTTCAACAAGCGCCGCGATTCAGCCTGGGCCACCGGGGTGCCAATGCGGTGCAGTCCGAGCGCCCGAGTATAGAGCGAGTAGGCTAACAGATCTTTCTGTTCGATGGCCTCTGTGCTGACCGGCCATGCGGACTCGGCCGTGGTATCGATCACTAACGGATTGATCAAATCCGCGGCGGGGCGCAGGATGGGTGGGAATCGCAGGATCGGGTCCGTGATCCACGGGGCGATGCGCTCAAGAATCGGATCGGTGGCGGTCGGCTTTTCTGGAATCCACTGAAGGATGCGGGAAAACATCGCCTCTAGCAGAGGTGAGTCCGGGTGATTCTGGATGAAGTCGAGCAACGATTTCGCCCCGGCTTCGGGATCTCCTAAGGATGCGATGGAATCGGCCAGGCCGATGGCCGCCATGTGATGCCGGGTGAGCGGGAGGCCTTGAGACCCGGTCAATGAGCGGTTGATGAGAGTTTGGAAAGCCACCTCTGCCACCTCGGGATGGCCTTCCTTGAGCTGGAGCTGAGCTTCGAGAAATTCCGCCAGCGGACGATCTTGCGGGGTGATCGATGCCTTCTCCGGCATGGACCGCCGCGCGTCCTCGAGCCGGCCCATGTCGATGAAGATTTCCACCTGATAGATGCGGATTCTCACCAGGGTGGCCGGGTCGGATTCGGCCGCGAGATTGGACAGGGTCACTAGGGCCGCATCCGGCTGCCCGAGGGCCAATTGCAGGCTGGCCTGGGTGAACCCCGCCTCGATCCGGTGTGGGGCATCCGGATTTGCCAGCAGTGAGGTAAAAATTGAGATCGCTTCGTTGAAATGAAGTTGACCGGTCAGGGCTTGGGCTTTCCAAAATGCTGCTTCGGGGTGCCGGGAGACAACGGATTGGTCGAGCAGCTCAAGGGCTTCCGAAGCGTTGCCTTCGCGGATCAGAGTTTCAGCAAGCCGAACGACGACCTCGGCCTTCAAATCGGCGGCCAGCGAGCGGTCCGCCAAGGTGTCGCGGAAATGCAGTTCGGCGATTTCCCACAGTCCGGCTTCCAACGCGGCCTCACCGTTTTTCAGATGCTCCGCCGCTCCTTGGCCACACGCCAGCGGCTGCTGGATCAGCAGGAGGAGAGGAAATATCGGCCACGGATTCATCGAACGGGCGAACGATAAAAGGTGAATTGCCCCATTGCCAGTCCCGATGAACGGAAATCACTTCGATGCACAGGTGCCGAATAAACGGTCGCCGGCATCTCCCAGACCGGGGAGGATGTAGCCGCGGTCGTTCAGGCAGCGATCGAGGCAAGCCGTGTAAACCGGCAGGTCCGGAAACGCGATTTCCAAGGCACTCACTCCCTCCGGCGCCGCCACGAGGCAGGCAAATCGGACCCTGCGGGCTCCGGCTTCCTTCAGGCTGCGAACGGCCTCGATGGCGGATCCCCCGGTCGCGAGCATGGGGTCGAGAATGATGATTTCATGCTCTCCCAAGACTGGCGGGTGCTTGAGGTAATAAGGTTCAGGGGCCAAAGTTTTCTCATTTCGGGCCACCCCGACATGCGCCACCGCTGCTTGAGGGATCAAATCCAGAAAGCCATCTAGAAAGCCAAGACCTGCACGCAAAACGGGAACCAGGATGATGCCGCGGGTTACTTTCACGCCCGAGGTGATTTCCAGCGGGGTCGTGCAGGCAACGACCGTGGTTTCGAGATTGGCAGTCACCGCAGGGACCATCAGCGAGGCGATGCGGCGGACTCCCAGGCGAAACTCCGGCGATGGGCATTCGGGATTGCGAAGTCGGGTCAGCTCCTCGGCGATCAGTGGATGTTCGATGATTTGGAGCATGTCACTCGTGTTTCGCCAGGAGCTTGCGCAGTTCCGCTAAGGTTAGGTTCAAGGTGTTCGAGGCAACCTTGAGATCACCGTCCGAGCGTTCGAGAACGCGACCTGCGACCTCGCCGCACAGCCAATCCAACAGCCGGGCACCGGTGGGCGCGGCATTGATTAGCTGATCAATGGCTGCACCGAACCCCGCCGGTGATCGGTGGGGAGCTGAGGCCAGTGGAATATCCGCCGGCAGCAGGATTTGCGACGAGGCGAGGGCGCAGGCCCGTGCGATGGTGTTTTCCAGTTCGCGGACATTTCCCGGCCAATTGTGCGTCTGCAGCGTGGCGATCGCTTCCGCAGAAATCCGGATGCGTGCCATGCCATTCTTGCGGGTAATGCGTTGCAGGAAATACTCGGCCAGCAGCGGAATGTCCTCAAGCCGCTCGCGGAGCGAGGGAATCTTGATTTCCACCACATTGAGGCGGTAATAGAGATCTTCCCGGAATCGCCCGGCCGATACTTCCTCCGCCAAGTTCTTGTGGGTCGCCGCGACGATCCGCACGTCCGTCGTCATCATTTCATTGGCACCGACCCGTGAAAATGAGCCGTCTTGAAGCACCCGCAGCAATTTCACCTGGATGGAAAGCGGCATATCGCCGATTTCATCGAGGAAAAGCGTGCCACCATCGGCTTGCTCGAAGCGCCCAGCCCTGCGGGCGATGGCCCCGGTGAACGAGCCCTTTTCATGGCCGAAAAGCTCACTCTCCAGAAGGTTCTCAGGAATGGCACCGCACTTGATGGTGATCATTTCCTTCTGCCGGCGCGGGCTGTATTCGTGCACGGCCTTGGCGACGAGCTCCTTGCCGGTGCCGCTTTCCCCGGCGATCAAAACCGGCGCGTCCGATCTCGCGACCCGGCCGACCAGTTTGAAAACTTCCTGAAGCGCCCGCGAAACGCCGATCATTTTGACCCGGCTGTCGTGTTTCGGCATTTCCGAATCCTGCGGGCCGGCACTGCGGCGGTCTTCCTGCGTCTGCAAGGCCGACTCGACTACCGGGCGCAGTTCGAATGCCAGCGACTCCTTGCGCAACACGTCGTGCGCCCCGCGCTGGGTGGCCTCGATGATTTGACCGGTGGTCGGGAATCCTGCCGTGAGGATGACGAGCGTCTGCGGGCTTTGCTGCAGAATCCGACTGAGAAGCTCCATGCCGTCGAAGGGTTCCAGTTCCATGGCGGCGACCACCACGCTGACGCTGGTCTTCTCGATCACCTTCACGGCATTCGCCGCATTGTCGCAGCGAAGCACCCGCAGGTTTTTCGCGGATAGGTGTTTCGTCGCCCAGTCCAGGAAATCCAGGTCTGGGTCAACAAGCAAAAGGGTATCTTCTGATAAGTTTTCCGGCATCTCGCGAACGGGGGCAGTGAAGCAGGGCGGCACGGGATGGCACACAAAAAAAACCAGCAATGCGAGGCCGACTCGAAAAACTGCTTCAAATTCCGCGGATTCGCCGGATTCCAGTGCGCCACCGAATACTCGCTTGTGGCCATTTCTGGTGGCCTCGGTATTCCCGGCTGGCAGCGTAAGAAATCCCCCTCGGTGACAGGCTCAGGCGGGTCCGGCTGGAAACTTCACCAAGGACAATGACACAATCCCCACTACCCCAGCGACGATGAACCGCCTAACAGAAGCCCGACTCCCGAAAAGCGGACAATCGTCCGGGTTCGTGCGCTTCAGTTATCGGCGTTAGAGAAGCGACCTCCCAATCCAATGTGGGCCGCCATTACTCATGGAAAAGATCACTCATGGCCGCATCGATCTTGAGGGTCGATTCGCCAAAGTTCCCCTCTTGGATCTCCAGTTTCGATTCACGGATCAGGCCGCCTTTGGGGTCATAGGCGCGCACGGCGCATTCATGCAGCACTCCGACGGCTTTGCTCCCGTCGGCTCGGCCCAGCCGCACGAATAGTCGGCCTTTGCCGTCATGGCCGGGGCCCAACTTCTCTATCAGGGACGTGATGTCGATGCCGACTTCGATCGGGGTCAGATCATTCGGGCCAGCCATCGGAACGTGGCCAGCGTTGGAGTCGTCGAACATCGGCCAGCCGTTGAATGCTTCCGGAGCGAACTCGTGCTCGGGTGCGGCGGCATCGGGGTCACTTGCCATGCCAATGGTCATCCGCAAGTCGGTCCGGTCGTCGCAAGCGAGTTTCAGCCTCAGAGTCATGCGAGGCAGATAGCGGACTACTTCGACTCGGCCAAGGTAGTTTCCAC
>JBBQDJ010000190.1:0-7465 GCA_038319595.1 Verrucomicrobiales bacterium | reverse complement strand
ACAGTCTTCGCCGCTGCCAGCCTGACGGACTCGCTCAAGGCGGTGGCCGCCAGCTACGAAAAGACCTCTGGCGACAAGCTGGTCTTCAATTTCGCCGCCTCCAACATCCTCGCCCAGCAAATCCTCGCCGGTGCTCCTGCCGACATCTTTTTTTCCGCGGACGAAGCGAAGATGGACGCGCTGGAGAAGCAAAACCTGATCGTCAAGGACACCCGCAAGAATCTGCTAGGAAATTCGCTCGTGGTGATCACCCCGCTCCCGGGGCTCAAGATTTCCGAACCGGGAGACCTGCTGAAGCCCGCGATCCATCACTTTTCCATCGGAAATCCGGAGGCGGTGCCTGCTGGAATTTACGCGAAAGCTTGGCTGGAGAAGGCCGGACTTTGGGCAGCTCTCAAGCCGAAGATCGTTCCGGCGGAAAATGTCCGCGCCGCGATGGCCGTGGTGGAATCCGGAAACGCCGAGGCCGGGATTGTTTACAAAACGGATGCCGCGACTTCCAAGAAAGTCCAGATCGCGCTGTCGATCCCTGCCACTGAGACCACGCGCATTGTCTATCCGGCTGCGCTGCTGGCGGACTCGCGGAAGAAGGAAACGGCGAGGAAATTTCTCAGCTACCTTGCAGGGAAGGAGGCGCGCGAAACATTTGAGAAGTTCGGCTTTTCGGTGATCGAGTGATCCGCCAAGATTTTCTGCATGAACCCCGAGGAACTTCAGATCGTCGCCTTCTCCGTGGCGATGGCTGTCCTCGGCACCCTACTGATCCTACCGCCTGGACTCGCCCTCGCGTGGCTGCTCGCGCGCAAGAACTGGTGGGGAAAATCGCTGGTGGAAACTCTCGTTGCCATGCCGCTTGTGGTGCCGCCGGTGGTCACCGGGTTAGTCCTGCTCCGCCTCTTCGGCAGGCGCGGCCCGCTCGGTGGATGGCTCGATGAAAACTTCCACACCGACATCGTTTTCACTTGGAAGGCGGTGGTGCTCGCGCTGTCCGTCATGTCGCTGCCCTTTCTCGTTAGAAACGCCCGCGCCGCCATCGAGGAGGTGAATCCGGAGTTGGAGCAGATGGCCCGCACGCTCGGTGCGACGGAGTGGCGCGTTTTTCTCTTCGTCACCTTGCCGCTTGCCCGGCGCGGCATCATCGCCGGGATGTTGCTGGCCTTCGCCCGCGCGCTGGGCGAGTTTGGTGCCACGATCATGGTCGCCGGAAATATCCCGGGTAAGACCACCACCCTTTCGGTCGCCATCTATCAGCAAGTGCAACTCGGCCAGGATGCCACCGTCTGGAAGCTCGCCGCCATTTCCGCCGGTATCGCTTTTATTGTCCTCTGGCTCAGCCAACGCCTGCAATCAGGAAAACGTCATTCCCCATGAAGCATCTCCACTTTCTATCAGTCATCTGCCTTGTTTCCTCCTGCGCCCCGCAAGTCACACCGGAGGAGGCCGTCGCCACCGCCTTCCGCTACACCCAAGTCCAATGGATGCCCGACGAACGAAACGTCCGCCATGGCCCGGATTCGCTGGGCATTCCCGTAAAAACGCCGGATGCCTCGCTCGCAACGCCCGGTGGCTGGTGGAAACCCGGCGTGCCCGCCAAGAGCCTTCCCTATCAGTGGGGCGGCTTCGACACCCCGGAATCGTTTCTTGAAAAAATCGCGGCGGGGAAAAAGGCAGGCGACATCGCGGATGCTTCAAAGAGAAAACTCGGCGATGCAGGCACCAGCAGCGAGTCCTGCGGCATCGACTGCTCGGGCTTCGTCTCCCGCTGTTGGAATCTCCCCCGCCCCGTTTCCACCGCGCAACTGCCCGACATCTGTGTCCCGCTCGCGTCGTGGGAGGAGCTCCGTGCCGGTGACATCCTTCTCAATGACAAGCACGTCGTCCTCTTCGTGAAATGGAAAATCCCCGGCAAGGAGATCGCCGCCTATGAAGCGGGTCCATTTCCGGTGTGGCGTGTGAGTGCGTGCGGGCTGAGGATGGAAATGCTCAAGAAGCAAGGATATGCACCGTGGCGTTACCGGCGGATGAGAGTGATGGAAGAGGGGCAAACCACGCGGCAATGATTTCGAGGCAATATCTATCATCGGTGGAGTTGAAGCGGGATGAAGTCGCTTCGTTCGACCGCTATCCGTTCTCACTCGCCGCCGTGCGTCCGCTGGAAAAACTGGAATTCCATCCGGCGGTCACGTTTTTCGTTGGTGAGAACGGGGCTGTAAGCAAAGAAAATGGACGAGATGTCCACTCCCTCTATCAATTGTTCGTTTGCGCCGGTTGCAGGCCGATGCGGTAGAACATTTGTTTCTTGGGAGCCTCGCTGGACAAGGCGTCGCGGGTGTCGAAAAACTCGACGAGTTGCTGTGCGGCACACGGCATGCTCGCCACGAATTTCCAGGAGAGGAGGTCTTCCGAGCGTTCCAAGAGATAAGTGCCGTCCTGCGGCGCGGTCATCCGGATGGTGAATGCGGTGGGCGTGCTGGTAAGCGTGGGTGTGGCGGTGCTTAGCGGTGGTTCACCGGGAGTGCCTGTAGTTAGAAGAGCGACCGTAGGACCGGCGATGGCTAACACCCGGACATTGTCGAGGAGTAAGTCGATGCCCACCGTGGCGATTGATTCATCGCGGAAGGTCAAGGTGGAGGTCGTGCTGTTCGCGACAAAGTTGAAGTTTTGCGGGAACCACGCCCCGAGACCATCGCCCAAACCGTTGATGGTGACGGTTTGGTTCAACAGGCTGCCGGTTCCGGTGACGGATAGACGGAGAATCTGCGCGTCGGTGGTGTAGGCGAGGACACTCGCATCAAACGAGAGCGAGTAGGATTGTCCGGGAGTGGTGGCGAAGGTTTGAGAAAGCACACCGTCAGGGGTCTTGTTGTCGTTGTTGAAGGAAACGATTTTGATACCTTCGGTGGCCGGATAGTAGCCGATGGACTGGTTGCCGGTGGTGGTCCATCCGTCGAAGTTGGATTCAAAACTGCCGTTGACAAGGATACCAGGGTTCACCTCGTTGACACTGATGCTGACGGTCACCGTGGAGGAATTCAAACTACCGTCGTTCGCGCGATAGGTGAACGAATCCGCTCCGACAAATCCGGTGTTGGGTGTATAGGTGAAGCTACCGTTGGCATTCAAGGCAAGCACGCCGCGGACCGGAGCCGCGACCAGCACCGCCGTAAGGGCGTCGGACTGGGGATCGGTGTCATTGGCGAGAACGCCTGCCGCAGGAACAACGAGCGCGGTATTCTTGTTGACCGAGTAGATGTCTGCGACGGCGACCGGCGCGGAGTTGACGACCGCCGGAGGTCCGACGACGCGGACTTTATCGAGCAACAGGTCGACGCCATCGGTGAAGGCGGAGCGATCTTGGAAACTCAGGATCGTGGACGCGCTGTTGGCGACGAAGGTATAGCTCTTGGCTGACCAGACGGTTGATCCGTTACTCAGGCTCTGAAGGCTGGTGGTTTGGGAAAGGAGGCTGCCAACGCCGGTAACGGTCACCGTAAGCTGCATTTGCTTTTTCACATAACCAAGCGCCCCCATGTCAAAGGACAGGGCATAGGTTTTACCGGGGACGGTGGCGAAAGTTTGCGAAATGAGGCCGTTAGGAGCGAGATTGCGGCTGTTGCACGCGAGGAGTTTCACACCGTCGGTCGGCGGATAAGGGGACGTGGATTCGATCGTTAGATTTCCCGACTTCGTCCAGCCGGAGAAGCCGGATTCGAAGCTGCCGTTCGCGAGGACTTGAACGTTGGCCGTGGTGACATTGAGGCTGACGGTGGCGAGGTTCGAATTCAAGTTGCCGTCGTTAGCCCGATAGGTGAACGAGTCGGCACCCGAGTAGCCGGAGGTAGGGGTGTAGGTAAAGCCACCGTTCGGATTCAAGACTAGCAGACCGTTGGTCGGGCCGGAGGCGAGAACAGCGGTGAGTGGATTGGATTGTGCGTCGGTGTCGTTCGATAGGACGCCCGGTGCCGCAATCACGAGGGCGGTGCCCGCAGGAGTTGAGTAAGACTCAGCGGCGGCGACCGGTGCGGTGTTGACCGCATTGATGGTGAGCGACACCGTCACGCTGTTGGAATTCAGAGTTCCGTCGTTAGCCCGATAGGTGAAGGAATCAAGTCCTGAGTATCCGGTGGCGGGGGTGTAGGTGAAGCTGCCATTCGGATTCAAGGCGAGCAGTCCGTTGGCCGGACCGGTGCCAAGCACCGCGATGAGTGGATTGGATTGCGCGTCGGTGTCATTGGAGAGGACTCCAGGCGCGTTCACGATAAGCGCGGTATTCTGGTTGGTAGAGTAGGACTCCGCAACGGCGACCGGCGCGGTGTTGGGCGGAGCGGAGGTCGTGATCCTGACGTTATCGAGGAGCAGATCCAGTCCATCCGAAGTCGTTGATTGATCCTGGAATGTCAGGGTGGTCGAGGTGCTGTCGGCGGTGAATGGATAGGATTTCGCCGTCCATGCCGAATTGCCCAAGTTATTGCCGATGATCGACTCAATGACCGCAAGGCGCTGGGTCGAACCGGTAACCGAAACGCCGAGTTTCTGCTCCGCGAAGTTCGATGCGAGGCTTCCGACATTGAAATCGAGCACGTAGGATTGCCCCGGTGTGGTCGCGAAGGTCTGGGTGACGATGGCGTTCGGCGGCGTTTGACCGCCATTCATGACCACCATCTTCACTCCATCAAAAGCGGCGTAAGGCGGGTTGGTGTCATACACGAGGAAATTTCCGGTCATCGTCCAGCCGGTTTGACCCGCTTCAAAACTGCCATTGACCAGATTTCCTGGAACGACCGCGTTGACCGCGAGATTCACGGTGGCGATGTTAGAATCGAGCGAGCCGTCATTGGCACGATAGGAGAACGAATCCAGTCCCACGTAGCCGGAAGCCGGGGTGTAAGTGAAGCCACCGTCGGCATTCAGCACGAGTATTCCATGGGTGGGACCTGCGTTGAGAATGGCAGTGAGCGGACTGGACTGGGCGTCACTGTCGTTGGCCAACACGCCGGGAGCGGCGATGACCAGGGGTGTGTTCTGGTTAGTGGAATAGGACTCGCCCGCGGCCACCGGCGGGTTGTTGACCGGAAGCGGGGCGGCGATGATCCTTACGTTGTCGAGAAGGAGATCAACCCCGTTAGAGGAGCTGGATTGGTCCTGAAATGTCAGGATCGCAGAGGTGCTATTTGCCGTAAACGCATAGCTCTTGCCCGACCAGACCGAGACTCCTTGACCATTTCCTGGAAGTGGTTCGATCTGTGCGACGAGGCTTCCCGAACCTTCAACCGAGACGCCGAGTTGCTGGCCGGATGCATTCAGACCGAGAATGCCGACATCGAAACTCAGCACATAGAATTGTCCCGGAACCGTGGTAATGGTCTGGGTGAAAATTGCATTGGGAAGCGTGTTGCCGCCGTTGAGGACCATCATTTTCACACCATCCGTCGCGACGTAAGTGCCGTCGGAGGCATAGTTGAGGCGGTTGCCGGTCATCGTCCAACCGGTTTCCCCCGCTTCGAAGCTGCCGTTAGAAAGGGTCAACGAGGAGAAACCGACCGTGGATCCCGGCGCGATGAGCGTCTGGGCCGGGGTGCGGTCGCGGACCCCGCTGACGGTGAGGGTGTAGAGCCGGCCGGAGGCCTGAGAGCTGGTGGTTAGGGTGATACTGCGCTTCGTCACCGGATCCAACAGGGCCTGTGAAATGGTCAAACCGCCGTTCAGACTGAAATTCGCAAGCGCTGTGGAACTGTCTGCGAGCGGCTTGCTGAATTTCACCGTGAGGTGCTGCAAGTCGACTGCAGGCTCGGTGCGCACGATGGCCGGTGGATTCGATGTGCCGGAAGGAGTGATCACACTGGTGATCGCCGGCAGCCAGGCATCCGCCATTTTCCCGTAGCCCGAAGCGGTCGGATGGACGCCTTCAGTGAAATCGCCGGCTAGCAGGACCGAGTGCATGTCGAGAAAGCTCACCTGCCGTCCCAGTGCGGTTTGAGCGTTGACGATTCCGGGAATGGCCGCGTTAAAGACAGATTGCTGATTCTCCAGTGTCGCACTGTCGGTCCGCAGAGGAAGATTGGAGAGGATGATCTTCGCAAACGGTCGCTTCGTGGCGATGTCCGTGACCAAACTGGACAAGCGGGCTTGGGCCGTCGGGACATCGAAATTCTGGGAAAAATCGTTGGTGCCGATCATCAGCAACACCACATCCGGATCCTCAATGACATTCAGCCATGATGAGAGACCACTTTGAATCTGATCGATGCGGAATCCGCCCATGCCCTGATGATTGCGGTCCACTAAAGTCGGATTGTTCGCGTCGATCTGCGTGCCGACAAAATCGACATTGTAGCCTGCGGTCGTCAACAGGCTGAAAAGCCGGTTTCGATAAGCCCCTTCTACGGTCGTGCCGGTGGTGACACCACTGGTCAGGGAGTCTCCCAGCGGGAGAATCCGCACAGGGGCGTTTTGGGCGTCACAAACCGCGACGCCCAGACAGGCAGCAGACAACAGAGCAAGGACGCGAAGTGACCTTCGGAACAATTTCATACCATTGGGGGGTGATGGTGGTTAGGGGGTGACTCATTACCGACAATCGGCGAGCGCGGAGAGATTACCAAAAGATCCCAGTCGGGTCAAGAACTTAATACCCGTTGATTTTCCAATTGGCAGGGGTGATTTATCGCACGATGGATCGCCGGTGGCTGAAAGGACGGGAAAACCAAGTTGGACGCCTGTCGATTTGTTGGCTTAGCTGTGTGCGGCAACACCATGGACACGCTCAAACATCTTTTAAAAAACAACCAAGACTGGGCCGAAGCCATCCTCGAGAACGATCCTGATTTTTTTCACAAACTCGCCAACCAACAAAACCCCGAATACCTCTGGATCGGCTGTTCGGATAGCCGCGTGCCTGCTAACCAAATCACAGGACTCGCTCCCGGTGAAGTCTTTGTCCACCGCAACGTCGCAAACGTCGTGGCAGAGACCGACTTCAATGTGCTTGCCGTGATGCAATACGCCGTGGATGTCCTGAAAGTCCGCCATATCATCATTTGTGGCCACTATGGCTGCGGCGGAGTGCAGGCGGCCTATGAAAATTTCCGCCATGGGATGATCGACAACTGGTTGGCGGGTATTCGCTAGCTCAACCGGAAGCACCGCGAAGAGCTCGAAGCCCTCTCCCCCGATCTCGCCGTGAATCGTCTTTGCGAGCTCAACGTGCTCGCGCAGGCCGGCCATGTCGCCAACACCAGCATTCTCCAGGACGCTTGGGCACGCGGCCAGAAAATTGCCATTCATAGCTGGATTTACGGCCTCACCAGCGGCCTGATTACTCCACTTGCCCCCTCCATGCACGGCCCCCCGGAATGAAGATTTTTCACCTTGGTGCTTGAAATACGGGCGAGCCGATGCATGTTGATTTTGTCTAGCGACAGGGGGCGTTCTGGTTTCGACGGGATGTTTGAGACGCTGGTTGCAC
>JBBQDJ010000189.1:0-7475 GCA_038319595.1 Verrucomicrobiales bacterium | reverse complement strand
TAGTAGTTTTTAGATTAGTGAATGGCGAGGAATCGCTGTTTGATACACGCAAAGGATTGTTTTTAAGCCGTCCAAAAGGGATCCAGCTTCCACAACGGGAGACACTCAAGGCATTCGGAAAGATGGTCCAAAATTTTCGTCAGCAGAGTGTGAATGACAGTGACCTCCACCTAGGGGGATTGGCGGGAGTTGAACGCTTTGCGGTTTGCTCCTGATTTGAGCCTTAGAAGATCAGGTGAGAATTGGAGAGAAATAGCGAGCACCTCGTCCACCCCGAGCGCGCGGCGGATTATCTCAATCAATCCCTGCTGGAAGAGCCTGCCCGGAATAATGAGGATGACGTGACCCCGGTGCCTGTGGTTTGATCCGCGCACGGTGAGAGACAGGACACAGGAGGCTGGCTATCGTCCCGACTGTCGGGACGAGCACTCCTATCGAGATTTTCTGGAGTGGGCATTGGATTGAGTTTTCTTCATTTACCAAGATGGAAGCGCTTTGAGGGGAGCTCCCGTGCGCTAAGCCCACCATCCACCATCCCTCCATCCAAGAGTGGGCATTTTAGGTCGCCTCGTCATCGATTTTGATCGTGGTTCTCATGCAAGAGGTGCAGTCGCATCATTGGGTGACGACAAGGGTGTGTATTTTCGCACTCAGGGTTTTTCTTTTCATTGCGAACAAGATCCGCCACGTTGCCCGCCCTTTCCCGACTATGTCTGACGCCCGTAAACCATTCCCTTTCCGCGACTTTGAGCCCAAATGGCAACAACGCTGGGAGGCCGAAAAGACTTTCCGCACCCCCGGCCCCGGCGATGCGGATTTCGATGCCTCGAAGCCGAAATACTATGTGCTCGACATGTTTCCCTACCCCAGCGGCGCGGGTCTGCACGTTGGGCATCCGGAAGGTTACACGGCCACCGACATCATCGGCCGCTACAAGCGGATGAAGGGCTACAACGTCCTTCATCCCATGGGCTACGATTCGTTCGGCCTGCCGGCGGAGCAATACGCGATCAAGACCGGCCAGCATCCGGCGATCACGACGGCGGCGAATATTGAGAATTTCAGGCGGCAGTTGAAATCGCTTGGCTTCGGCTACGATTGGGACCGCGAAATCGCCACGACCGATCCGGAATACGTGCGCTGGACGCAGTGGATTTTCCTCCAAATTTACGGTTCGTATTTCTGTGAGGAAACGAACAAGGCGCGGCCTGTTAGTGAGCTTGAGGCAAATGGCTGGACCCGCGACCAGATCGACGACGTCCGCCTCGCTTTCGTGGCTGACACACCTGTCTGGTGGTCGCCCGATCTCGGCACCGTGCTTGCGAACGAGGAAGTCGAGGAGTGGAAAAGCAAAGGCCACACCGTCGAACGCCGCCCACTGCGCCAGTGGATGCTGCGGATCACGAAATACGCCCAGCGCTTGATCGATGAGTTAGACACGCTCGATTGGCCGGAAGGCATTAAGTTGTTGCAGAAAAACTGGATCGGGAGAAGCGAAGGTGCGGAGGTGGATTTCGACGTGCAAGGCCACAAGGTCACCGTATTCACCACGCGTCCAGACACACTCTTCGGTGCGACCTACATGGTTCTCGCTCCCGAGCATCCCTTCGTCCCGGAAATCACGACCGCCGAGCAAAAGGCAGCCGTCGAAGCCTATCAGAAGTCGATCGCTTCCAAGTCCGACATGGACCGAGGAGATCTGAACAAAGACAAGTCCGGCGTTTTCACCGGTGCCTTCGCGACAAACCCCGTGAACGGCGAGAAGATCCCCGTCTGGATCGCGGACTACGTGATGATGGGCTACGGCACCGGCGCAATCATGGCGGTGCCGGCGCATGACGAGCGGGATTACGAATTTGCGCAACGCTTCGATCTGCCGATTAAGCAAGTCGTCCAAAAAGAAGGGGGCACAGGCGTCCCGCCTGTTCTTCCTCCAAAGCTCTCCTCCCACGAACCCATCTCAAAGTCCCGCCGCAATCTCCCCCACTGGCAGCAAGACGGCCGCAATTATTTCCTCACCTGGCGTCTAGCAGATAGCCTCCCCGCTGAAAAACTCAAAGTGCTCAGCGAACAAAAAGCCACTTGGATGCTTGCAAATCCAGAACCGCTCGATGAAGCCAGCGAAAAGGAATACCACGCCCTCTTTTCTAACAAAATTGAAGAATGGCTGGATGCGGGCGAGGGCGACTGTGTCTTAAAAAATCCTGCGATCAGAAAAATTGTGGATGACGCTTTGCTCCATTTCGATGGCGAGAGATACGAACTCATCGCCTCAGCAGTGATGCCGAATCATGTGCATGTGATTGTCCATCTTCATCCCGGTGAGGATTTGTCGAAGGTTTTGCATTCTTGGAAAAGTTTCTCGGCGAAGGAGATCAACAAGGTCACAGGGAAATCCGGCTCCGTCTGGCAGGATGAATCGTTTGACCGGATCGTGCGGTCGCAGGCCCATTTGGAGACGTTGGTTTGCTATGTTGAGGAGAATCCCGAGAAGGCCAAGCTGCGTGAGGGAGAGGCGAGTGTGTTTGTGAGAAGAACAGGCGAGACGCCTGTGCCCCTTTCTTCAGAGGCTGGCATCGCCATCAATTCCGGTTTCCTTGACGGACTTGCCACCGTCGAGGCCAAGGCTAAGATGATTTCTTGGCTGGAAACTAACAATAAAGGCAAGCGCCGCATCCAATACAAGCTCCGCGACTGGCTTTTCTCCCGCCAGCGTTACTGGGGTGAGCCGTTTCCAATCGTTTGGAAAGATGGCAAGCATCAGGCGATTCCCGAATCCGAGTTGCCGCTGCTCGCACCGCCACTTGAGGATTACAAGCCCAGCGGCTCGCCCGAGCCGATTCTAACGAAAGCCACTGACTGGGTGCAAAGGCCGGACGGCTCGATCCGTGAAACGAACACCATGCCGCAATGGGCTGGCTCGTGCTGGTATTACCTGCGCTACTGCGATCCGGGAAACACCAGCCGCTTCATCTCGCACGAAGCCGAGGACTACTGGACCAGCCAAGAAGGGGGCGCAGGCGTCTCGCCTGCATCTTCAAATCCATTGGAAATCACAGGCGAGACGCCTGTGCCCCCTTCTGTGCACTCTTCCGGCATGGTCGACCTCTACGTCGGGGGTACGGAACACGCCGTACTTCACCTGCTCTACGCTCGCTTCTGGCACAAGGTTCTCTTCGATCTCGGACAAGTTAGAACGCCCGAGCCATTTCAGAAGCTCGTCAATCAAGGCCTCATCCTCGGCGAAGACGGCCAGAAGATGTCCAAGTCACGCGGCAACGTCGTCAACCCAGACGACGTCGTTTCCGAATACGGAGCCGACGCGCTGCGACTCTATGAAATGTTCATGGGCCCGCTCGAACAGGTGAAGCCATGGCAGATGAAAGGCGTCGAGGGCGTCTCCCGCTTCCTCGCCCGCGTCTGGCGGGTGGCGATGGATGAACAGGAAAACGGCGAACTGATCGTTTCCAGCAAGATCCAGGACATCCCCTGTTCAGACAAGGAACTGCTCCGCGTCGTTCACGAGACGATCAAGAAGGTCGGGGAGGACATCGAGAAACTCAGCTTCAACACCGCGATCTCGCAGATGATGATCTGCACCAACGCTTTTACCCAGGCCGCGGCCGTGCCGGTGAAAGAGTTCACGGACTTTCTAACGGTCCTTAATCCGTTCGCCCCGCACCTCGCGGAAGAGGTTAACGCCCGCGTGGCGGCGGTTTTCAACCGCCCAGCCCCACAACTCTCCGAAACCACCTGGCCCACCTACGATAAAGCAGCACTCGTGAGAAGCGAGATCGAGCTCGTCGTGCAGGTGAACGGAAAACTCCGCGATCGCCTGATGGTCTCCAAGGATATCGACGAGGAAGGCGCGAAAGCCGCCGCCTTCGCCAGCAGCAAGGTGAGCGAACACCTCGAAGGCAAGACCATCCGCAAGATCGTTTTCATTCCCGGGAAGATCTTCAACATCGTGGCGAACTGAGGTTTTCCGAATTCATTTCACTTTAGCATCCGGCCAATGCGTCTCCCCGCGATTTGATGTGCCATTTCAGCGGAGGAATGTCCGCCGCCTAACCTCTTAATGACGGTTTTGCAGCGATCCCACATCTCTCTATTCGCCCGGCGGGATTCACGGAGAAATCACGCGATCCGCATGATGGCTTCATCAACGGTCGGCTGAATCCGTGCATGAATCTCCGTCCGATGATCCAGCCGACGACTGATTGGCTGGACGCCCCCTCGCCGCAGCGGGTGGTTCGGGTGGCGGCGACGGCCTTCGTCGGTTTAGCGATTTATGGATTCACCGTCGGCTATTGGCGGGATCCGCTGATGGGCCTTTTTGTGGCGATTAAAATGCCACTGCTCGTGGCGTTGACGCTGGCCTGCAATGGATTGCTCAATGGCCTTCTCGGGTTGTTGTTAGGGACCGGATTGGGATTCCGCCAATCCATGCTGGCGCTGCTCACCGCGTTTGCCCTCGCCGCGCTGATCCTCGCTTCTTTGGCACCGGTCACTTTTTTCCTCGCATGGAATGCGCCGCCGCCGGATGCGCCCGGTGCCCGGAACGCCCATGCCACTTACCTAGTCGCTCACACGGTGCTCATCGGATTTGCCGGAATCATGGCGAATGTCCATCTGCACCGTCTGCTGGCGGCTAAGGCACCGACCCGCGCGGCGGCAACGGCGACCTTGCTCGCCTGGCTCGGTGGAAATGGATTTCTCGGCGCGCAGTTCTCCTGGATCCTGCGGCCGTTCTTCGGCAGCCCGTCACTTAAGGTCCAGTTCCTGCGGCCTGATGCGATGGAAGGAAATTTCTATCAGACTGTCTGGATCTCTATCGACCGCATGAGCGGCGGCCATGGAGTTCCCGTGCTGGGCCTTGTCTTGCTTGTTCTCGCTGCTCCGATTCTCCACGCCATCCAATCCAACCACCCAAAACCATGAATCCCCAGGACATTCCTAACAACATATCATCACCCGAAGCTCCGTTGCCGGAGAAACTCGATTTGAAAACCCTGTTCGAGGCACTCCTCCGCCGACCCGGCGATCTCGTCAAGCGACTCGCCGAGCCGAACCACGGCGCGACATGGCGCTTCGCGATCATGGCGGTCGTCTCCATCCTGCTATTCGGATTCGTGCTCGGCTGTTTCGCCAAGCATGATCAACTGTGGGCGGCTCCCGTGAAGATCACCGCCGGGTTGATTTTCTCCGGACTGATCTGTTTTCCGAGTCTCTACATCTTTGCGACGCTGGCCGGCGCGCGGGTGTCGATTTCCCAGCTTGCGGCCTGCTTCACCGGCGCGATGGCATTGGCCGGATTGCTCTTGTTAGGGTTCGCGCCGGCCGTGTGGATTTTCGCGGAGTCCACCGACTCGTTCGGTTTCATGGGCTCGCTCGGGATCGGTGCGTGGGTCATCGCGGTGGTCTTCGCACTGCGGTTTTTGAAATCCGTAGTCTTCACCACCGGCGGCACCCAGAAGGGACCGCTGGCCATCTGGAGCGGCGTTTTCCTGCTTGTCACTCTGCAAATGACCACCTCGCTGCGACCCATCCTCGGCAACTCTAAACCCATGCTGACTCAGGAAAAGAAATTCTTCCTCCAACATTGGGGCGACACGTTTGGGACCTCACTGATCGTGGAATCCGCCCAATCCCCGGAACCGGGAAAATCCAATGAAGTCGCCCCCGCTACCGATGGCCGCAATCCCTACCTCGAAAAGTGATCCTATGGAAGTCGAAGCCATCCCGCCGCCGGTCGTCTCCAAACCCGCTCCGCCCGATCCGGACTTCACGGATTGGCGGCTGGAGTTGTTATGATCCGGAATATCTAGCAAACTAACAGCCACAGTTCTCGTCGATCCGAAGGTTGATGACTGGATTTACCGTCTTACGCGATTACGTAAGTCGTTTGGAGTTATTTATGATTGAGCATAGTTGAAATTCATGCTTTTGTAGGTGCGTCGCCGTTGCCCCCCTGCAACAGCAACCATCCCCCTCAACTCCCCCCCCGTATGAAATTTCTCACGAATCTAATCGTGTCCATGTTCCTAGGCTTCGCTGGTCAGCTTTGCGCTCAAACTGGACTTACATTCAACCTCGGCGCTGCTGGCGAATCGTTCCACAATGAATTGATTTTCGCGAACAACGGCGTCACCGCTACCGCCACCGCATGGAGCGTGAACCGGTCGGATCTCGCCTCGGGCTTTGCCCAAAGCCAAGTGGCCCAATGGAGTCCCGGCATCGGAGTGAGAAACTCCTCTGAGGTCATCACCGATACCCCCTACGTGCCTTTCTACGTGGATAATGAGGACCACTACGATTTCGTCCTCCTTGTTTTCAGCGAAAAGGTGAACCTCACCCGGATCGATGTCACCCCGAGTTCGGGAACCTTTGATCTGGATGCTTCCTTCTGGCTTGGAAATGTGAATTCCAATCTCAATTTGACCGGAGATGTCTTCAACGATCTTGCAGGCAGTGGTTTTGGATCACGAATCGACAATGATGGCGTTATTAGCCATTCGCCCCGCAGCCTGAACATCACCAGTCCTATTGGAGGCGTGAATGCGATCCTGATCGGTGCCAGAGTCGGTGGCGATGCGAACTTCGACCGCTTCAAGATCTCGGGCATCGGCGGATCAACCATGATCCCCGAGCCTTCATCATTTGCCTTGGTGGCGGGTTCGCTGGCGATGCTTTTCAGTCGCCGCCGCAGGCCTTGATCCGCTGTCGATCCTGTCCTTGGTCATCGATCCACGCGCCGTTTTATTTCGGAATATCCTTCATGCGGAAGACGACTTCTCTGACATCGGGAACACCGTTGGAAAAAGTCACGGTGACAGGATCGGAAGTCATGTTTGAGAACATTAAGGTCTGAGTCTCGCTACCATCCTGAACCGGAGCTCGGTACCATGTCAGATCGGATACATTGAGCGAGCTGCCCCTTGTGGTGCCGCTGCTCGAAGAGTTCTCCGAATGGGACGAATGATCCATGACGTAGCTGTCATCGATTTTTTCTATCCGGGTGTGATCGGGTAGTTCAATGACCACGCGGACCAGTGGTTCCCCGGCGATTTCTGAGGCAGTGCGCTTCTGCAGCAGTTGCTTTTGATCCTCCAGAAATTTCGGCCATTGGGCAGCGGATATCGAAGAACGGGTTCCATCCACCTTGAGGACTTCCCTGGACCCAGACTTGCCGCGACTGCCATCGTGTTGCAGCGCTTCCTTGCACCACAGGAGTGCAAGGTGCGGATCGTCGGATTTCGTCAAACCTTCGACGTAGTGCCACCCGCAAGTCGAGGGCGTGAGCAGATGTCCGCTTTCCAAAATGGCCCGAGTGGTTTTCTCCGGAACGATCATCCCCCGCAAGACATTCGCATCAAGGCCTTCTTTGTAGAGCAGGCTAAGCGAGGCCTCGGGAGATGACTCGCCGCGTGGAAATCGTCCATCGTGAGTTTCGGCATATTCCGCCAGTGCGAACT
>JBBQDJ010000188.1:0-7492 GCA_038319595.1 Verrucomicrobiales bacterium | reverse complement strand
CTGGCGTAGCACCGGGATGTGACCTATGGGACCCGCTTCGCAGCAAAGTGCGCTGGCAATGTCTCGATGATGCTCTTCGCGAGTTGGCGGTAGTAATGTTGCGTGGCCGGCTTCAAATCCGGATTATCCCGGTTTGCCTCGGTCTAGATGGCACTGGTCTGCGAACTGGCCTGATGTTCCTCGCTGGCACCGCAGTGGCCCGACATCCTCGCTGAATACCGTTTTTAAGCCGCTTTGAAGATCAGGAATTGCTGTCCACTTTTGCTCAGACCATTAAATCCACTTTTGCTCAGACGCCGCACAGGACTTTCCGTTGACCTTGACGCGGGCGTAATATACGCCATTCACGTGACGAAACAGGTTTTCCAGCTTCGACCGCTCCAGGCGGATGGTGGTTTTTCGTGGTGTAGTCATTTGTTCAGTTCTGTTTTATTTTGTTTTTCGCAGGGTGTGGAAAACAAGGGGAAAAGGCGAGCAACTCGTTAAAGGGCCTGTAGCTCAGCGGTTAGAGCAGGGGACTCATAATCCCTTGGTCCAGGGTTCAAATCCCTGCGGGCCCACCTTTTGGAGGGTGCGGGGCGGCACCGGCTATTGCGCAGCGGATTTCAGGGCCTCGAAGCGGGAACGCATTTCGGCCAAACGTTCTTTTTGCGCAGGGTCTGCGATGAGGTCGCGCTCTTCGATCGGGTCGGTCTGGAGGTCAAAAAGCTGGGCGGTTTTGAAATCCGGCCAGTAAAAGTATTTCCAATCCTTGCGGACGAGTGCCTGCGAGGAAGGGATGAAACTGATGTTCTTGATGGTGGCGTGTTCGTAGAAGAATTCGGTGCGCCACTCCGGCTTGTTCTTGGCCAGATACAGCGGCGCGAGGTCGCTGCCCTGCATGGTCGCGGGGGCCTTGATGCCGGTCGCAGCGAGGATCGTCGGGGCAAGGTCCACATTGAGTGCGAAGTGATCGTCGGTTTTCCCCTTGGTCGCCGTTCCCATACGCGGGTCGAGGACGATGAGCGGAACACGGATGCTTTCCTCGTGAGGATACCACTTGTCGGCCAGGCCGTGCTCGCCGTGATAGTAGCCGTTGTCGCCGGTGAAGATGACGAGGGTATTTCCCATCAGCCCCTGCTTCTTGAGTTCTGCTAGGACGCGACCGCAGGTGGTGTCCACCTCGGTGGCGAGGCGGTAGTAGTTCTTCATCATCGTCTGATATTTCTCCGGCGTGTCGAAGCGCCAATGCCAGCGGACACGACTCTCGTTCTTCTCGTTGGCAATGAACGACGGCAGGCGATGGAAGGAATCGTCGGTGGCGTTCGGCGGGACAGGGATTGTAACATCCTGATAGAGCTTCATGCTGTCCGGCTGGGGTAGATACTGGAGTGGGTTGGCGTCCTCCGCATGGGTCGCGAAGAAGGCGAGTGTTAGACAGAAGGGTTTGTCTTTCGGGCGTGTTTGCAGGAAGTCGAGCGCGTCGTTTTCATTCTTCTGGGTGACATGGATTTTCGTGCCATCCGGTTCCCGGATCCAGTGGGTGCCGGAGTAGGCGCGGCCGAAATCGAAGTTGTCAGCGGGGAATTTCCCATTGTGCCACTTGCCGACGTGGCCGACATAATAACCGTTAGTCCGGAGGAGTCCCGGATAGGTCTGGGCCCAAGGCGTCTTGAACATGTCGAAGGAGGTGTTGCCGTGGCGCGACATCCATTGCCCGGTAAAAAGGGAAGCTCGGCTCACCCCACAGATCGCTGTGGTCACGCAGGCGTGGGTGAACCGCAGGCCCTCTTCGGATAAACGGTCGAGATTGGGGGTTTGGACCACGGGATTTCCGGCGCAGCCGAGGGTGTTGTAGCGCCAGTCATCGGCCAAGAGCACGAGGATGTTCATGGGTTTCGCTTCTGCACGGACTTGTGGGAACAGGCCGAGAAAAAGCAGCGGGAGTGCGATCAGGTGTTTCATGGATTTTCGGATAGGGTGTAACGGGTGAGTGCAGGTGAGTGCGGGGCTCGATGAACCCGCGCTCCAGAGCGGGAATCCCGCTTGCCGCCGCGCCGACCCGTGCCTATGATCTCCTTCCCATGTTGAACTGGAAAGCGAAAAACCCACGTTTGCCTGTCACCATCGCGAGCCTCGCGGCATTTCTGTTCGCGTCCATGCCCGCGTTCCCGCAAGCACAGGCACCGCTTTCTCCGGCGCAATTCGATCCGTCGGATGTGTATTTCCAAGGCTACCTTTCGACCCGCTCGGCCGAGCAGCTCGAGGCCAGCGGCGATTACGTAGGAGCCGCCGACAAGCTTAAGAAAGCGCGCGAATTGTTCGAAGCGGTCCGGCGATACTACCCGTCCTGGAAATCAGACATGGTTGAAAGCCGCAGCAAGGCGAACTCAGAGTCGGAGGTTCGAATCCATCCGAAGGCTGAAGAGCAGCGGCGCAAAAACCAGAACGCCGTCGCCGAGCTCGAAGGCGGCCCGAAGGTTTCTGGAAAATTCATCGACCCTGCCGAAGGCGTCATCCCGCTGAGTCCCAGCATTCTGGAAGTGGATCCGCTGAACACGCGCCGCTTGGCCGATGCGGAAGCCGAGGTCAAGCGCCTTCGCGATCTTTCGAAAAGCAGCGTGACGCCCGATGCCGACCCCTCCCGGAATGAGTCCCGGATCCGCGACATGGCCCGCCAGCGGGACGCCGCGGAGTCCCAGCTCCGCGCTGCAGAATCCAATCTTCAGGCATTGCGCAAAAACTTGGCGACCCGGCCGATTGAAAACGAAATGAAGGAGCTCAACCAGCGCATCGCCGGCCTGGAGCAGGAGCGCGAGGCCATGGGCATGGCCCTCAGACAGAGCCGCACCGAGCACACCGAGGCCTTGGCGAAAATCGCGACGCTGACCGCGGACCTGCAGGTGATGCAGCAGAAATACTCGGACCTCGATCGCAACCTCAAAACCGAGCGACAAGTCGCCAACGACGTGACCGCCGGCCAGCGCACCCAGCTCAAGGCCATGGAGAAACAGCTCGCCGCAAAGGATGCCGACCTCGCGAAAGCCAGCGAAACCATCAGCAGCCTCAGAAAGCAGCTCGAAGAAAGCGATGCCGCCTTCGCCCAGATCCGGACCGAGCGTGACTCGCTGCTGCAGGAGCGCGATCAAATGAGTGCCCTTCTCAAGCTCAACGAAGACGGTCGCATCCAGGATCTCATCCAACAGAACATGGGCCTCGCCAAAAACCTCCGCGAAGCCAACGAGAAGGTCGAGATGCTCAACCGGGACAATAACAGTTCGAAAGATCTTCTCAGCGAGGCGCTGCGCGACCTTGCAATGACCAAGTCACAGATCAACCGCCTCCATCAGGAAAAACGCGATCAAGACAGCCGTCTTGCCGAGTTGGAGCGGCGCCTCAAGAGCGAGGAGAGCAATCTCTCGCAAGGCCAAGGTTCAGCAGATCCCGCCGAAGTCGAGGTGCTGCGTGAAATCATCAAGAAACAACTTCGCGTCCAAGAACGCCGGCGCCAGGCGCGCGACCTCCTGGTCGAGGCCGTCAAGGCCATGGGATCCAAGGACGAGCGCATCAAACAAGCCATCGAGCTTTTCGACGGTCAGGAAATCGCGCTGTCGCCCGAAGAAGAACGCCTCGTCTCCGGTGAAAAAGTCGATGGGGTTTTCATTTCCCCGTCCTATGCGCAGGATCGCGCGGCGGTTGACAAGAACACCACTGCGCTCAACCGGGACATCAGCGTTTATGAACGGACCGCCGAGAAATCCTTCGCCGCAGGTCGTTACGGTCCAACGAGAGAGTTGTTCCAAATGATCGTCGAACAACACCCCGGTCACGTTCCGGCGTTGTGCAAGCTCGGGGTCGTGGATCTCAAGATGAACGACCCGGCGGCAGCCGTTGACACCTTCCGCCGCGCTGTCGAACTCGATTCTAACAATCCTTATGCCCATCGGATGCTCGGACTCGCATTATACACCGTGGGCGATTACCAAGCCGCCCAACAAAGCGTCAAGGAAGCCGTCGGACTCTCTCCGGATGATGCAGCCGGGCAAACATTGTTAGGTGCTATTTGCGAGGCACTCGGCCGCCCGGGTGAAGCCGAGGCCGCTTACAAGGCCGCCATTTCCGCTGACCCCATGCCCAGCGATCCTTACTTCAACATCGCCCGCTTGTGCTCGAAGGACAAGCGCTACGACATTGCCAGAACTTACTATCAACAGGCGCTGGAACACGGCGCGCTCCCCGATCCCAAACTTGAACAACGCATCGCCTCGAAGTGAATTTCGTCAGGTCCATCGCCCTGCTGTCATTGATGTTTGCGGCCTCCTGCGCCTCGAAATCCGGCGCGGACAAGTCAACCGCTTCGGCTCCGTCCGGGCAGAAGTCGATGAACGAAAGGTTCGGCGGCGGCGGTCGTGACCCGGGCAGCTATCGGCAGGATTCCTCTGGGAAATTCTACCTCAAGGACGACAAGCGCAGCACGTTCGAGGGCAAGACTGATGCGAATTTCGCCGGCAAGAGTTTCAAGAAGCAAGAATACAAGGCCGGTGAGTATGCCAAGAAGTCCTGGTGGGGAAATAAGGAATACGATCGCAAGGCCTACGACGGAAACACCGACGGCAGCCGTTTCCAAACCTCGTCCAACCTCCAAGGCAAGGGTGCCCGCGAGGCGGGAAATGCGGCAGACATCCCGGACAACTATCAGACCGGGACCTATGCCACTGGCGATGCTCGCGAAGCCGGTCGCGCGCCGATCCCAAAAGGCACCAGCGCCGCCATCGAAAACCGCAAGGACGACTACTCCCAGCCCGCCATCATCGACTGGCGCGAACAACGCTCCCTCAGCGTGGATCAGTCGAAGAGCATCCTGGGTCACTGACCGGTGTCACGTCCTCGATCACTCGGGCCAGGGAATCTAGCAGCAGTTTTTTCAACGTCTCCCACCGCCAGGGCCGGCCTTCTAGGAAGAACGTTTGTGAAACGGAAAGCCGGAGCTGTGCATAGCGATGCGCAGGATAGGCGGTGCTGAGCGAGCTTCCCAGCGGAGTCGTTCCGCTGCCGCCGACTTGGCGGACATCTAACTCGGCCGCCGTGAGTTGGGAACGCCAGGCCCGCGCGCTTTTTTCAGCAAGAAGAGCGTCCGCCGGGGTTTCCAACAGCACGAGACCATCCGTGCTGGCATCCGTGTGAACCATGACATGCAGGACCATGTCGTGACGCCGCAGATCCTCGGCGATCCGCTGGTTCAGCGAAAGCCGGTAAGGCCGTTCGTGGCGATCGATCAGCTTGACCCGGGTCGCCTCAGGAAGCTGCAGCGAAAACTCGCTCCAGCGGGCATCGTCATCCTTTTCGAAATCCAGCAATAAACGGGTAACATCCCCATGAACCAGCGGCGTGCGGAACTTCATTGCGAAGGCCTGAGCCAGATTCAACGCCCCCGGTTCCCAACCCAGCGGCGAGGTCACGATGTCTTCGGAGCCTCGGAAAAGCTCGCGAAAGGCCTCTGGCACCGCGCAGGTCGCGTTCTCACAACTGATTAGAAGAGCCATCATCCGTTTGAAATTTCAGTAAGCGCCAGAGTCTTCGCAAATTCCCACCTCGAAGCAATGCCGCATCTTCACGATGTGCCGGCACTTCAAGGCTGGGATTTCCTCCACTCCCCCAAGCGGTCGGCCAGTGCCGCCGCCGTGGTGGACTCGGTGATACCATCCACCAGCGTCATCTTCTTCCCGAACACGTTTTCCAGCCGCACGCGGTAAAAGCTTATGTTGTTGGAAGTCATGTTGGTGTCGTGGTTGAAGCCAACGATCTGCGATTTCTCGATCCTCACCGCGCGGGCCCACGGTCCCACTTGGTTAGAAATCTCCAACCCCGTGCCATCGAAGGTGACCTTGCGGCTGTGGAGAAGTTGATAGAGCACGATCAGCCAAATCACCGCCGCGCTGAACGGCCAGACGATGCGGAAGACCAACGGCGCCTCGGATTGAATCAAAAACACCGCGACGGCGGTCCAGACCAAATCGAAGACAATCAGGAAACCGATCAGGCCTCGATACCGCGCCGCCGGACAGACGATCGAGGTGGGGAATCCGCGGCTGTCGAACTCCGCCCGGAGTTGCCGCGCCGTCAGCAAGACGGGAAGATCCGCAGAACCAGATTCACGGATCGAGGGGACGGCGGCTGCCGGCGGCGAATGCTCCGTGCGGAAAACCGGCACCTCGAACATCGGGCGGATCACCGTTCCCGGCACCGTGAGTCGGAGGCTCCACGTATGCGTGATCGCCGGATTGTCGCTGGCGCCACTCTCCGGGGCATCCGTTGGCAAGGCGATCGATACCGGAAGTCGGAAGCCAGAAACGTCATGAGTGATCTGGTCCATCGGCACCTGCTGGGTGTGTCTCCAGATCGTTTCCGTGGCCGTTGTTTTGTCGTCGCCGGATTTCGTCGTGAGCTGTCGGATGCACATCAAACCCACTTCCGCATCACCTCGAAAGGACGGTGGACGCGCCAACAAAATTCCCCCGTCCAGCGCGCCGCCTGGAGTTGCAGGAATTTGCGTCATTTCGAAACGTGGCGATCCCACCGCCAGCAATTGCCGGAAACGCCGGAGGGAGAACCACGCCGGAATGCACCATGCGAGGACGAATCCAAACAGAAACGAGGCATGATCGTCCGTAAGAAACGCGCCGCTCATCGCCGTGACCCCGATCAATGGCAGGATGACGAGGCCCGACCAGAGGGTATAGAAAAAAAGCGCCTTGTGCCATGGGCTCAAGCTCTCGGGAATCGATGATCCCGCCCAGTCGGATTTCCAAAGCCAGGGTTGCTCAGGATAGGTTGACTTTAGGGCGAGGTCCTTCTTCGCCATCCTAACAGCGACGATTCCGCCCGCCACCAGACCGGCGCCCACTGCGGGAAAAGTCAGGGCGAACAGGGCCATGAATGCCTGCATCTGCCAGCGGAACACTCGATAAAGCACGGAGTCGTTCGGTTGGTCCGGATTCACATAACAGCGGAAAGGCTTGCGCATGCCATTGTTCTCCGGGTCCTCCAAGCCCTTCGCTTTTCCCACCACATGCCCAGCGAGTTCGCGGTGCGCTTTCCGTTGGAAATCGCCAATGTTGTCGGAGCCCTGACCGAAGGTGACGCGATCTCCCTGATAGAGACGGCCGGCATATTCATAGCGGTAGGATGCAAGCGCCTGATAGGTCGTAGAATCGCCATGATTGACTTTCAGCTCGGTGGATTCGATCCAACAAGGCACCTCCACCCAAGCCCGGGCCCGCCACCAATCCGAGTAGCCGCGGAAATAGAGTCCTGCCACGAAAAGCCCGGCGATCAAAAACGGCAGCCCGAACAAGGACAAGCAACCGCCGGAGAGAGTTCCCGATTCGTTGGATTTGATCTTACGCATTCGTTGTTGTGCCTTCTGATTAGCGGGACCGACGAATCTTGTAAAGTCCTGCCAAGACAAGTCCACGGGGGTCGCGCCTTCTGTATGCCGGGTCCGGGAGAATTG
>JBBQDJ010000187.1:0-7496 GCA_038319595.1 Verrucomicrobiales bacterium | reverse complement strand
AAACGCACGGTCACCCAGCTGCGCACCGAGCGTTTCGGCACCGTGATTTGCATGGAAATCGGCGCGACCTGCGTCGGCACGATCCAGCAGACTTACTCTCCCCGCCAACCCGTCGCGAAGGGCGAGGAGAAGGGCTTTTTCGCCTTCGGTGGCTCCTCAACCCTCACTCTTTTCGAGTCCGGAACCATCCGGCTTGACGCAGATTTGCTGGAAAATTCCGCCAAACAAACCGAGCTCTACGCCCGCGTCGGCAGTCGCATGGGCCGCTTCGCTTGACCTTGCGCCAAAACGAAACACGCTCCTAGAAATCCCCAATGCAGCAACACCTCCAGGCCCTCGAAGAGAACGCACGCGAAGCCCTCAAACCCGCATTGGAAGGCCACCTCTCACCCGCCGAACGGATCGCCCTCTACAAGAGCTTTTTGAAAACCGAGGAGCAGCGAATTCTGATCCATCATCGGTCCGGTGCGGGAGGGCTCGAAATTGCCAAAATGCGGGCCGCACTGATCGACACCGTGATCCGCTCCATTATGGACGCCTCACTCAACGCACGTAAACAAGGCGTTCTCCTGCCGATTTCCCTCGTCGCCACCGGTGGCTACGGGCGTGGCACGCTCAATCCCGGTTCCGACATCGACATCCTTTTCCTGCTTCCCCGCGCATCGACGAAGCTTCCCGAACCGCTCCGCGAACTGGTTCAGGACATCCTCTATCTGTTATGGGATGTCGGGTTCAAGGTCGGCCACGCTTGCCGGTCGATCACCGAGTGCATCGAGCAGGCCCGGGCGGACCAGGAAAACAAGACCTCGCTGATGGATGCGCGGCTCATCGCAGGTGACACAACCTTGTTCGAGCAGTTTCAGGAACGATTCGAGAAGGAATGCATCCTCAAAGGTCAGACTGAGTTCTTCGAGATCCGCCGCAACGACCTGCGGGATCGCCACAAGAAATATTCCTACACCGTCTTCCTGCAGGAACCCAATGTGAAGGAAAGCTGCGGTGGTCTCCGCGACTATCACAACATCCTCTGGGTCGCGCGGATCAAACGCGGCTGCACGGATCTGTCGGCGCTGGTCGAGGAGCGTATCATCACGGCGAACACCCGCACCGAGATCGAGGCGGCTTACGATTTCATCCACCGCGTCCGCAATGAGCTTCACTACCACAGCAACAAGGCCACGGACCAGCTCACGCTCCAATTGCAGGGCATCGTCGCCACCGCATTCGATTACCCACAAAAAGACATTCTGCGCCGCGTCGAGGCGTTCATGCGCGACTATTACCGCCACACGCGCCACCTCTATCGGCACACCACCTCGTTAATGGAAGCCTTCCAGATCGAGCAGGACACTCGGGCGGAATCTGGACTCACCTCTTTTCTAACATTCAGGAAAAAGAGCCGTGAGGAGTTCGATGGTTTTATCGCGAGGGACGGTCGGTTATTTCCCTCCAATCAGGAAATTTTCAAGGAGGACCCTAACCGGCTGATGCGCTTGTTCCAGCATTGCCAGCTGCGCAACCTCAAACTCAGCCCGCAGATCCGCCGTCTGATCGCCGCTCATTGGGATGACATCGACCGGCCGTTCCGCTATTCCAAAAACAACCGGCAAGTGTTCCAAGGCATCCTCGAGCGCAAAGGCGAAGTCGCCCGCATTCTGCGACTGATGCACCGGGTCGGTGTCCTCGGACTCTATCTGCCCGAATTCGGCGCGCTCGACTGCTTGGTGCAACACGAGTTTTTTCACCGCTACACGGCCGACGAACACACGCTACGCTGCGTGGACCAGTTGGACCAACTCATCGCCGAGACCGATCCGCGGCGGGAAATCTACCGACGTCTCTTTGTTGAAATCCAAGACTCCTACGCACTCTATCTGGCAGTCATCCTCCATGATACCGGCCGCGCTGAGAACGTCCGCGAACACATCGATGGATCCGCCATGCTTGCGGCACGCCTATGCAACCGACTCCAGATCCAAGGTGCCCGCCGGACCCTAATCATGTTCCTGGTGGACAACCATCTCACGTTCTGGCGTACCGCTACCACGCGCAATCTCGACGATCCCGAAGTCATCGGGGAGTTCGCAAAGATCGTCAAAACGCCCTCCAATCTCGACGCGCTTTTCCTATTCACCTTCGCTGACTCTAACGGAACATCGCCGGACGGCTGGAACGGATGGAAGGAGAGCCTGATGCTCCAACTCCACAACGCCACCCGCAATTACCTCGAAGGCGGCAAAGAAAAATACTCGCGCAAACTCAACGCCGACCGCCTCGCCCTGCGCGACGAGGTCCTCGGCATCATGCGCGAGGACTACCACGCGGATGTAAAAAGCCATTTCGAGCAGATGCCCGCCGCCGCCTTCCATTTCCGGCAGGCCGACCCCATCGTCACCCAAGTTCGCACCGTCCGCCACTTCCTGCAGCGGGAAACGGAAACATCCGATCCCTTCGCCTCGTGCATCAAATGGATCGACCACACCGACAAGGGCTACACCGAAATGGTCCTCGCCTGCCGCGACAAACCGCTGCTGTTGGAAAAAGTCTGCTGCGCGCTGGCGTCAGAACAGATCAACATTCTATCAGCCGACCTTTTCACCCGCAAGGACGGCATCGTCGTCAACATCTTCCGCGTCTGCACGACCAACTTCGAGACCGTCTCCGCCGCCTCCACCCGCAAGCGGTTCCTGGAAACCTTCGAGGCTATCCTCATCGCGGAGAGCTACGACCCGGAGAAATTCCTGCGCCGCAAGGTCAATTTCCTCAAACCCCGGTCCGACAACGGCATCAAAGTCCCGGTCCGCGCCTACGTCACCAACTCGCTGCACCCCACCTGCACCACCGTGGAAATCCAGGGACTCGACCGCATCGGTTTGCTGCACGACCTGTTCCACACGATCAACCGACACGGCCTGAACACCGCCCACGCCCGGATCTGCACCGAGAAGGGCGTCGCGATGGACACCCTCTACATCACCACCGCGGAGGGGAAAAAAATCGAGGATCCTGAACTGCTGAAAGTGCTTGAGACGGAATTCGGCAGCCTCATCAGCCGTCCGGAAGTTCCCGGTTGAGCCGAAACCGCCTTGCGAATCCTTAAGTCAGCCGAACCAAACCGGAAATTCATCAAGATTCTGCTTGGCATTCCGCGGTGGATCTTGCAATTTCCGCGCCCGCCCGTCTCCGGGCACGTAAAAGAGCTTTAATATCATGGCCGTATCCATCCGACTCAACCGCAAGGGCACCAAAGACCGCCCTTACTATAAAATCGTTGCCGTTGACAGCCGCAAGCGTCGCGACGGGCGCTACATTGAGCAGCTCGGCACCTACGATCCGCTTCTCGAAGGCACCAACTACACCATCGATCTCGCGATCGCCGACAAATGGCTCGGTGTCGGTGCCAAGCCTTCCGAAACGGTCAACAGCATCATCCGCAAGGCCCGCACTGCGGCGACCACGGCTTGATCGGTTCCCGATTTCTCTGAATTTCCCAACAACCGCGTTCCGCAAGGAATCGCGGTTGTTTTTTGTCCAGTCGTCGCAAGCGTCCCGCCACCACCACTCGTTTTTCATGGCCCCCATTCCGTTCGAGCAGTTCATGGCCCGTGCGCTGCATGATCCGGAAACGGGCTACTATGCGCGGCGGATCAACGCGGTCGGCCGCCGGGGCGATTTCACCACCGCACCGATGCTCTCGAAGGCCCCAGCCCGAGCCATCGCCGCGTGGGCCACGATGGCGCTGTGCGAAACCGGTTGCCGGAACTTGATCGAGATCGGACCGGGTGAAGGAACACTTGCCGCTGCGGTGCTCAAGCATCTCCCGTGGCGGGTCCGTTGGAGAACCCGGCTGCACTTGGTGGAAACCTCCGCGCCGCTCGCAGACCGGCAGCGAGAGTTGTTAGGAAAACGGGCCACTTGGCATCGCAGCATGACCGACGCGCTCGAGTCATGCGGTGGCGATGCCGTGATTTTCTCCAATGAACTCGTGGACGCATTCCCGGTCCGCCGGTTCCAGAAAACCGCCGTGGGTTGGCAGGAACTTGCGGTGTATTTCGACGATAGGAAACGCCCCTGTGAATCCCTGCTATCCCCTGCTCCGCTGCCGGATTCTAGCAGTTTTCTTGAAAGCCATCCGCCCGGCCAATGGATCGAGGTCCATGACTCTTACCGCCGGTATCTTACCGGATGGATGCCGTCGTGGAAATCCGGCCAGATGCTGACAATCGACTATGGTGCGCCGACGGAGACGCTCTATCAGCGCCGTCCGCGCGGCACCCTCCGCGCCTACCTGCTACAACAGAGGCTGGAAGGTGCCGAGATCTATGCCAATCCGGGCCGCCAGGATCTCACTGCGGATGTGAATTTCACCGATCTCATGCGCTGGAGCCAACCGTGGACACGCGAACAACGGATCATGGATTTCAGTGGATTTCTCCGGGAATTTACGCTCCTGAATTCAACCGATCATGATCTAGCAGATCCTTCCGGAGCAGGCGCGGCGTTTCTGGTGTTGATTCAAAACCGTTAGTGGTCCGTCGAATTCTAACTTTTTTTAAAATCCGAGTTCTGCCGACTGAAGACCAAGTATGGGACAAATGGACAGTTTGAGATGCAACACATTGATGGACTATCTGTTGGGTATTTTGGCGGGAGCTGGTCCACTTTAATTTAAATCTGTAACCTTGATCGGCGTGGATCGATGTCGGAGCAGTCCGAAGGATCAACCCGCCACTTTAATTTTTCATGACCTAAGTTTCCTTTGAAACGCAGGAGGCAGACGCAAAAACGGCGCCCCCGGGGAGGGGCGCCGTCGAATGTCTTCACTGATCGCGTTTGATCAAGGGGAGGTCACCTTGACGTCGTCAATATACCAACCCATGTAGTCGTCGGTGGCGCCGCCGAACCCGGTAAGGACCCATTCGATGCGCACTTTCATCCCGAGCGCCGCCGGCGGAATCGTGATTAGGGTGCCTCCGTTAGCCGGCGCCCAGTCGGCGGTGCTGGTATTGCCATCGACGGCGGTGTAGATGGCGGATGAAATCACGGTGTTGGTGGCTTCTTCGATAATGTTCACCACGGCGCTGTCAGCGGCTTCAATGTCAAGCGCCTGAGCAAAGGATAGCTTTGCCGAAGTAAGTCCAGACAGATTGATCACCGGCGAGCGAAGTCGGGTCGTGGTCGGATCCAGGAAATAGCCCGGGTTGCCGATGTTGGTGCCCCAGCACTTGGTGGATAGGCCGTTGCCGGTGGTCACGGATCCACCGAAACCGGTCGAATCCGGGTCACCCCACTGCCAATTGCTGCCCGCTGTGGTCAGCACGGTGAATCCCCCATTGCTAGCCTCGAAGTTCTGGTCGAGGAGCGTCAGGTTGTAGGGTAACCCGGATACCGTAAGCCGGGCAAAGATTTTGCCTCCTACCGCCAGGCTTTGCGGCACGGTCACGATGACTTGGTCGATCCCGACTCCGTTGACTGGACTGTAGAAGTCGTTATTTTCTACGATGGTCACGCCATTCACGCCATTCTGGGCGATTGTCCAGCCCGTCAGATCCGATCCATATTGGACTGTGATGGTAGCGCTGGGATCGTTCTTGGCGTTATCGGCGCGGCGGTAAGTAAAGGTGAGACCCGTCCCTGGAAGGTAGGCGGAACTCGGGGCCACGGAAGCTGCATCGTTCGCAGTTGGGTTACCGCCCACCACGTATTCGATTCCGGTTGAAAGCCCGTCATTTTCGAAGTCAGCCAGTGAATTCAGGTCGGTGAGGGTCGGGTAACCGTCCGCCCAAGATTGGTAGGCGGTGATCGCTTGAAGCTTGAGCACGCCACCGGACACTGCGAGCTTGTAACCCGGGATCGCGGTTTGCAATACCGGGGTGCCGCTGATGGTGCCGGTGGTCGTCAGCAGAGTGTAGTCGGTGGGTGACACGGGAGTGCCGGTGATCTGGATAAGCGCTCCCACCGCAAGCGTGACATTCTTCGTGGAGATGGTGGGCGATCCCAACGTGAACCCGAGGACTCCCGTGCTGCTGACGTTGACGACCGAGGACTGACTGCCGCCGACGAGTGCAAGGGTGCCTGCATTGACGTTGGTGTCGCCGGTGTAGAGGTTTGCGCCGCCAAGCGTCAGGGTTCCCAGACCGGTCTTGGTGAGGGCCCCCGTCGTGGCGGTGGATGCACCGGTCAGGGTCAGGTTGTTGGCAGTGATGTCCAGGGTGGCGGTCGCGCCGCCATTGATCGTGAAGTTGCGGTTTGAGCCGCCGTTGGCTCCGGTGTAGCGGAGGGTGCCACCGTTGAAGACCAGCAAGGTCGCGGTGGCCGGTGCGATGCCGAGGTTGCTCGGCGTGCCGATCACGGAGGCCTTGCCGGCGCCTGCGGCGACTCCAGTGCCGCTGGTGAGCGTGAAGGTCGTGCCGTCCACAATAGTGGCGATGGTCGCGCCTACCGGTATCCCGGCATAGACGACTCCTTGCCCGGCGCTCAAGCCAGTGGTGCTGCTGGCGGTCACGGTGGCCGATCCAGCCGTAGTGGTCAGAGTGGGGGTCAGTCCGCCGTCACTGATGGTGGCTATGCTTAGAATGCCACTCGAAAGGGTGGTCACGCCGGGATAGAGGTTGGCGCCTGAGAGGGTCCAAATGCCGCTGCCGGTTTTGGTGAGCCTGTTGCCGTTGGTGGCACCTGTATCACCCGCAGGAAGCACGCCAGCCATCTCGCCCGTTCCTGCAGTGGACCCTTGGAGGACGATGGTTTGAGGCCCTCTGAGATCGGTCATCGTGAAACCGCTGGTGAATTTCAATAGGCCGGTTCCGGATTGATCAAAGGTATAGACTGAGCCATTCGCTCCGCCCAGGTTGACTACCCGGTCGGTCGTCTCACCCGTGCCGAGGTAGGTGAGATTACCGCCTTGGAAGGTGGTTTGCCCAAGAGCGATCGTGCCGTTGGCGACCGTGGTTGGGCGACCCATGCTGCTGCTGGCCAAGGGCGGGGAGCCGCCATTGACACTGTTGATGGACGTCACCCGCAAAGTGCCGGATCGATCGACGATGGTCCGCCCGCTGTAGGTATTGGGTCCAGTGAGTTCCAGCGTGCCAGCACCGAAATGCTTGACACCCACCGCGCCCGCGCCGGTGCCGGTGGCATCGGAAATGGTATTGGAATAGACTTGGGTGACGCCACCCGCGCCACTGGTGTCGATGCCGATCAAGGCACCGGCTAGCAGGCCGTTGTTATTCACCGCGCCCCCGAGTTGGTTGAACAAAATCCCCGCTTGGGCGACAGTGAAGTCGGCACCTCCGACGTTGAGGACCAGCGCGGCACCGTTACCCACGGTGATATTGGCGGGAACCCAAAGCGCCGTGTTGTTGCTGTAAAAGGAGTTTTTAAAGCGAAGCGAGCCAGTGTTGATGATGGTCTGACCCGTGTAGGTGTTGGTCCCCAGAACTGGGATGTCGGCACCGCCGCTTTTGATGATGCCACCTGGTCCGCTGAGGGTGCTGGTG
>JBBQDJ010000186.1:0-7561 GCA_038319595.1 Verrucomicrobiales bacterium | reverse complement strand
CCTCCGCCGTATGGTCGCCCGGGTTCTTGTCCGGGTGGAACTTTACCGCGAGCTTGCGGTAGCATTTTTTGATTTCTTCGGCGGATGCATCCTTCGCGACGCCCAGAATTTCGTAATAGTCACGTTTCCCAGCCATGAGTTAAGCCGCGCCTCCTTCTGCCGGGGTTGGGACTTTAGAAACGACCACGCTGGCAGGGCGAAGCAGACGGTCTCGCAATTTGAACCCACGGCGGGTCACCTTAAGAATCCGGCCTTCCTCGCCGGCCGCGCATTCTTCCTGGGCCACGGCGTCGTGAAGATTCGGGTCGAAATTTCCCGCCGTCGGGATTTCCTCGACGCCTTGGGAGGTGAGAAATTCGTTGAGCTGGCGGCGGACCATGTCCATGCCGATGTAGATCATTGACTTGGTGTCCTGTGAGGCCGCCTGCATGCCCATTTCGAAATTATCGATGACCGGCAGCAGTTCTTCCAGCAGGCGTTGGTTCGCGTAGCGGATGGCGTCCTCGCGGTCACGGGCGGTGCGCTTGCGGAGGTTGTCCATCTCGGCGGCGGTGCGCAGGGAGACTTCTTTCCACTTCGCGGCCTCGGCCTCAAGTTCCTCCCAGGGATCGAGTGCGGCGGCGGCTTCCGGCTCCGCGGCGGCGTTTTCCTCCGAAATTTCGGGTGTGGGGTTGGGATCGTTGTCGGCGTGCATGGCGGTAGGTGTAGTCACGAAACCGCCAGCGTCAACTCTAGGAGCATCTCACAAATCCTGTAGGCGGCATTCCCGGACAGGGAAATCCGCTTGCCATCACAGGGTAAGGCCGATAACCACTCGCCCCCACTGCATTCATCTGCAGGCTCGTATCTCATTTTATGAAGTTGGCGAAGCTGCTCAATCCCGACCAGATCATCCTCGATATGCAGGCGGTCGAGCACTGGCCAGCGATCGTCGAGCTGGTCGAGCACCTCGTGAAATCCGAGCAACTTCCCGCCGGGCAACATGAGGAAATGCTCGCCGCGTTCAAAGCACGCGAGGAACAGGTCAGCACCGGCATCGGCTCGGGCGTCGCCATTCCCCATGCGTTTTCCGATCACCTCGAACATGTCATCGGCGTCTTCGGTCGCTCCAAGGTGGGCATCGATTTTGAAGCTCTCGACAACGCGCCGGTCCACTTCATCGTCCTCTTCATCGTCCCGCGGCGCGACTACCACCTGCATCTCCGGACGCTGGCAGCCATCGCGAAAATGTTCACCAACAGCGAGGTCCTCCGCCAACTCGGGTCCGCCGGGACCATCGAGGATATCTCCGCCATCTTTGAATCCAGGCCATCCCGCGTGGGAGCTTGAGCCTGCCGGTTTCCACCGCCCTTTTATTATGACCCTTCTTCAGGAACTCGAATCCCGCCTCGTCGCCGCTCTAACCGCCGCGCTCGGCGAACCCGTGTCCGCCGCTGTGACCACCGCCGCCGATCTCCGCTTCGGCGACTATCAGTCGAACGCAGCCATGGTCCTCGCCAAGCAGCAGAAGAAAAACCCGCGCGCACTGGCCCAGGAAATCATCGACCACCTCGATCTAACTGACATCGCCACCGCCGACATCGCCGGTCCCGGATTCATCAATTTCCGCATCCTCCCGGCAGCCTATGCCGCCCGCATGGCGGCTTTGATCCGCGACGAGCGCCTCGGCGTCCCCGCCACCGGCGCAGGAAAAACCGTAGTCGTCGATTTCTCCGCGCCCAACGTCGCGAAGCCCATGCACGTCGGCCACATCCGCTCGACGATCATCGGTGACTCGTTGGCCCGCATCGCGCGTTTCCTTGGCTTCAAGGTCATCGCGGACAACCACATCGGCGACTGGGGCACCCAGTTCGGAATGATCATCTACGGCTGGAACCATTTCCTCGACGAGGCCGCTCTAACTGCCGACCCGATCTCCGAACTGGTCCGCATCTATCGGAAAGTTAATGCCCTCAAGGAAGACCCCGGCATCCTCGACGCCTGCAAGGCCGAGCTCGTCAAACTCCAAGCCGGCGATCCAGAAAATCTCGCCATCTGGCAGAAATGCATCGATGTCTCGAAAGCCGGATTGCAAAAAATCTACGACCGCCTCGAGGTGAAGTTCGACCACTGGCACGGTGAGAGCTATTACAACGATCGCCTCGCCGGCATCGTCGCCGAGTTTCTCGAAAAGGGCATCGCCCGTGAAAGCGCCGGCGCGATCTGCATTTTTTCCGACGGCACCAAACCCAAGGAGGAAGACCCCTTCCTCGTCCACAAGGAAGACGGTTGGACTGACAATCCCGCGATCATCCGCAAGGCCGATGGCGGATTCCTCTACGCCACCACCGACCTCGCCACCCTCCAATACCGCATCGACGAGTGGAAGGCCGACCACGTCTGGTATGTCGTCGGCGTGCCGCAACAACTCCATTTCCGCCAACTCTTCGACGCCGCCGCGCGTTGGGGGAAATCCTGCGATTTCCAACACGTCCAGTTCGGCTCCATCCTTGGCGACGATCGTAAACTGATGCGCACGCGCACCGGCGAGAACGTCGGCCTTGTCGAAGTGCTCGAAGAAGCCGTCGAGCGCGCCGCGAAAGCCATCGCTGAAAAAAATCCCGACCTTCAAGGCGAGGAAGCCGCACGGATCGCCGAAACCGTCGGCATCGGTGCCGTGAAATTCGCCGAACTCTCACAGGGCCGTCTAACCGACTACGTGTTTTCGTGGGACCGGATGCTCGCGTTGCAAGGCGACACCGCGCCTTACCTCCAATATTCCCACGTCCGCATCCGCTCGATTTTCCGCAAGCTCGACGCCCCATTCGACGCGACCTCAGCGGATATCCACCTCACCGAAGACGCGGAAATCCACCTCGCGCGCCTGCTCGTGCGCTTCGGCGAGGTTCTGCCCACGATCCTCGAAGACTTCCGCCCGAACTTGCTGGCGAATTATGTCTTGGAACTCGCCCGCGCCTTCCACTCGTTCTTCGAAGCCTGCCCGGTGCTCAAGTCGGACGAGCCAATCCGCTCCAGCCGTCTCGCGCTTTGCGAGTTGACTTCGCGCACGTTGAAACAGGGACTATACCTGCTAGGAATCAACGTGCCGGAGCGGATGTGACGTGGAGCCCTGATCCAGAGCGGGCCGGCGTTCGAAAATCTGGGAAAGTGAGCGGATTGCAGCGCCCTCGGGATCGCTGTCCGAGGTTTTGACCGGGATCGACTTGTAGCGTCTTTGAAAAACGTGTCCGCGCCTGAGGCGTCGCCGGTTCCAGCCTTGGCAGAAGGTTCCGAGCAGGAGTTTCATCCCAGTGACCAGATTTGGCGCGACATACTTGAGAACAAGGGGAATGGACCTCCGGTCCGTTCTCTCCGGCCATGTGACGACGACAGAAGGGACTGAAAATCCCTTCCACTGAGGGATGTCGTTTTTCTCCAAGTCATATCAGTTTTGGGAACTGGGATTAGACCCCACGCGTGCACCCGCCAACCATGGCTCTCACAGACCTTTCACCACCGGAACACGAACCCCATCCGGTCCTCTTCCGTCTCAAAAACCACTTTTCCTCCATCCCCACGCGCCATCAGATGACAAACCGCACCGGGATACTGGTATCGCAAAGCCCTTGGCATCCATCAAATGAAGCAGACCCAAGCTGCGGGGTAATCCCGTTTTGTTGAAATGCGAGACCTGACCCTTTTTACGCTGAGACCCTTTTTACGCTGACAACCACGCCGTTTTCCGTCCAGTTCAAGAAGCTGAATCCCGACGCAGGGAAGGCCTTGGCCATGGCGTTTTCGCCGCTTTTATACGTCAGACTGTCCATCTCCGTGGTTCCGCCGATGGACGGTGAGACGTTCGCAGTGACCACGAAAGCCTCGTTGAACTTCGCCACCAGCGTGCGGCTGCTTCCCACGGTAAATGTATAGCTGCTAGGAATTTGCTTTTGCGGGAGGGCTGCTAGGAATTTGCTTTTGCGGGAGGCTCCTGAAAAAGCCGTTGGGCTAGACCGGAGGGCAGGGGGTTGAAGTCAATCTTCACCGGAGACTTGCTTCCAAATGTCACCAAACTTCAAATCCAAGGCCCGACACCATCTCAGTATCACCACGAAGCCTGGTTGTGCCACACCTCGTTCCGCTCTCGAAAGGTGAGCGTGACTGATCCTCATCCTTAGCTTCAAGTCTCTCAAAGTGAGGCCTTTTGCCAAACGCTCCTGATGGAGCAAGGACACGATTGCCTGCAATACGTCGGCGTCCTGATCTCCCGAAGACGCGGGATCAGGAGGTTGGCCGCCGGACGCAAAGGGCATTCCTCCATCTTGGGAGGAAGCTCAATTGCAATGGAGTCATTTTTCACTTGTCTCCCATAAGGTCCAAGATAGCATCGTCCCGATTCATCCATGTTCGCCGCCAATTCAAGCCACCCAAACGCGCATTTTCGGCAAAACGGCGTGAAAAGGGGTTGTGCGGATGATTCAGCTAAAGAAAATCGACAAACCTCCTCATCCGTAAAGAATCCAGTTCGCCATGAAACTCTTGTTAATCCATTTGGCTGCTTTCGGAACTCTCCTTCCGAATTTCGCAGCGGCCGAACCCGTTTCGGGCAAGAGCGCGGAGATTCCCGGTGAAATCTCGGATGGTAAACCTTCTCCCCCCGCGCCGCCGCCGGTGCTGCCGGAGTTTCAAGTGCAAAGCACCGTCGAGCGCGAAATGTACGTGGTCGAGTCGCCGCCGATGACGGGCCTCCCGCCCGTCGAGGGCACCATCAGGACGACGGTGCATCAGGTGGAAGATCCGAAGTTGCCCGATCCGCCGCCGCCACCGGTGCCGTTGGAAAATTCACGGGAAAATTTCCGCGTCGCCGATCATGGCGAGTCAGAGTGGTCCCGTTTGGTTTTCGTTTCCGCCACCGTTTATGACCATTCCCGAACCCTTCTGCGCTGCCATCCCAACGGCAACGTGAAGAAGGAAATTACCGTCTGGTCAAATCTGGATTTCAATCATTTCAGCGGGTTTTCCTCTTTCGAGGTGACGGCGGCGGATGGCAAAGTCCGGCGATATGACTTGCTGCTGATGGGGATTGGCAATGAAGACACCCAAAAGCGGGCGGCGTTTCTGGCGAAACACGCGGCATACCTGGCGGAACACAGCATCGAATACCAGCTGCCGGAAATCCCGACGTTACCCGACGACAGACCGGCTTACATCATTCAGGACGCCGCGCCCGACGCCGAGGCCGTGCAACTTGTCGAGGATCTGCACACGCTCTATCGGCACGAGGGCGCGCGGATGGAGGCGGCCTATCACGCGCGGATCAAGGCGGAGGCGGAACAACGGGCTTACTACCTCGCTCACCCGCCGGTGCCCAAGGACGTGACGATGAATTTCTGGGAAAGAGTTCATCCGGTCGGAATGTCCGCCCAGACCATTAAAAAAGGAGGAGGAAACTAATGAAACATTCATCCAAATTCATGGTGACATTGATGTCCGTGGCGCTCCTGTCGGGGCCGGGTTTCGCGGAAATGGCTCCGCAACCGCAGGTCGTTTTCTCCAAAGGCTTGGAAAACACCTTCGCTGCCGATTGGCAAGGTGTGGCGGGCCGGGTTTATTTCATGCAGTGGTCGCTCGACATGCAGACTTGGCTCTACGCACCGTTTATCGACTTCGGTGACGGCATGCACAGCCGCGGGTTGGCCGGGACGGCTCCGAAAGCTTTCTTCCGATTGCGCTGCCTCGACGATCCGGCGATCACCAGCCTAGAAGAGGCGATGAACGCCGACTTCGACGGCGACGGACTGTCCAACATTTTCGAACTGACCTTCGGCTATGATCCGTTCGACACCGCGTCCACGGAAGATGGCGATGACAACGCGCTGGATCCCGATGGCGACGGCCTGACCAATGCCACCGAACATACCATGGCGCTCAATCCGATGGCCAAGGACAATCCTAAGGTTTTGTTGCAAGTCAGCGTGGAATAGACCCGCTGTTTTTGCCCGAAGCCACTTTGGCCAATTCAATTTATTCGATGATATGTATCGTTTTACCGTTCTACGCCTCCAACTGTTTCTACTGTTTGCCTTTTCCACCGGCACCGCTTTTTCACAGAGCCTCGCCGATGTCCTTAGTTCGGTCCAGGAACGAAAGCGTGCGCTCGAGCAATCCCTCCAGTTGCACGAATACTATCGGACGGGCTTGAATGGCGGTTCCGCGACCATTCCCGATCAGGAACTCATCGAGTGGAGCGGGCTCGAATCGACCCGGTTTCCGACCGAAGGCAATCTGTCTTCTATCGGGATTGACGGGCGGGTGGCGCTGCTGAATCAAGCGATTGCGGAATTAAAGGGGATTCAAAGACACTATCTCAACCTGCGATCCGAAGATGTGGCCACGGCTGCCAATATCGGAGCTCTCCGACCTTTCATGAGGGACGATTTCCCTGAATCTGGACGTGCCGATTCCTCCAACTATCATCAGGTGCTGTGGCATCTGGCCCGGGCAGTGGTTAGGCTGCAAGTCCTGCCATGGCCAGTGGCGGGAGACGGGACCATCCGCCGCGAGTTGATGGACACCGAAGGTTCCCCTCCCGCTCAGGTGGGCCCCGGTGCGGACAATGCGAATGTCGAGCATTGGACTGCGTCATCCACGGAACCCTATACCAGTTTCTCCCTCTTTGAGGACACCTATGCTGCGGGCTCGCTCATGGAGTATGTATATGCCAGTGGAACCTATTCAACTTCAGGAGAGAATTCCCATTTGGACGGCGGGATGGGCGTCGAGTATTATCTGGGTGCGAAGTTGTTGTCGAAGGTTCCCGGCGAGAGGGACGACCAGATCGGAGCCAAAGTCGCGCTGTTGTCACACAGCCTGTGGACTCCCACAAAATCGGAGGATTACACCGCGCCTGCGGATTGGAACAATCAGGATGCAGGTTTCAAGGTGGCGGCCTGCGCCGTCAATTCCACCGCTTCGGAAGCGCTGAATTCGCCTGCGATCACGCTCAAGCTCGATTGGTTCGTAGATCCCAGTGACGGTTCTTCATTTTCGAGAGGCATCTCCCCAAGTTATCCCGCATACAAGGATTACCTTCTGGGCGGCACCCTTGGAGCCTACCAGAAAAGTTGGGAAAACTTCTACACTGATCGGACCAACGGGGGCGAAGTATATTCTCCCGCTCTGTTGCAACGCGAACTTTTTGGCGTGGCGGTGCCGGAGTTTTCAAAGGGACTTGATTCCTCTCCGGGGCTGGCTGCACTCGAATCCAGTGAGCAATTCGTTCGTCCGCCCGCTGGAGACGCGATCCCGGTATTGAATCCGGCTTCCGGGATTCTCCTGGGAATTCCTCTGGGGGTCGGACTGGAAGGCAGCATCGAAGGATGGATCGGCTGGTCGCCCGGTGATCGCCTGTTCCATGGCAGACCTCCGTGCGAAACCCCGGGAAATGTGAACGATTTCGCCTCCTCGCTGCTCTATCCGCATTATGTCGGGAACAGCGCGCGATTGATCCGCTTCGACCACGCGGCGAATTTGCGTTTCATCGGACCAGCCCGGGATTTCCATGTCGTTTATGAAACCTCGCGTG
>JBBQDJ010000185.1:0-7564 GCA_038319595.1 Verrucomicrobiales bacterium | reverse complement strand
TCATGACAATCAGCCGAAAACCGCGCTTAACCTGCTCAAGCCGCTCGAAACCGCCGCCTTCGCCGACAAGGCGTGGGGCGAGGGCACCAAGGCCTTGCTGATGCGAGTCCGCCTGCAAAATGGAGTTCCGTTTTCCGAGGGGCTCTTCCCGGAACGCAAGCCATCCAAGAAAGATGTCGCGGATGAAGATCCTTTCGCTGCGAACCCGGATCCCTTCGCTCCGAACCCGGATCACAATCTATCCACAGAGGAGACCGAAGAAGGCGGAATGGCAGGCTGTGTGCGGCAGCTTGAATCAGAGATCGGCGCGGCACCCGTGACGATCCGGCCCGTGTTGCGATGGTTCCAAGCACGCTGGCTGCTTGCCTACTACGAAGAAAATAGGAACCGTTTCCACGGGCGCAGCGAAATCCTCGGCCCACAGAGTGATGACATCGCCACTTGGGATTGCGCACGGATTCTAAGCACGATCGACGGCTATTTCCAGCAGGCCCTGGCAGATAAAGACGCGCTGCGGAAGATCCCGGTAGCGGTATTCCGCAAGGTATTGGCCAAACCAGGAAGTCTTGGCGACACGTTGCGACCGACGCTTTACGATCTCATCGCCCATTCGGAACTGGATTTCCTAACTGCTGAAGAGGTCGGTGAAAAGTGGTCGGGAAATGCGTTCAAGATCACTGCGGATTCCCCGGTGTTCGATGGCCCTGAGGCCTTTCTCGCTTGGAAGCCGGACGCGGAAGCGAATGACCGGCCCGAGCTGCGAGCGCTGCGGATCTATCAGGACCTGCTTGCGACTCACCGCGACGATGCGGACCAGAGCGCGTTCCTGCATTGCGATCTCGAGCGCCTCCGCTGGGCCGGCAAGGTCGCTGTCGGAATGAAACAATCAAGCCGCCACCGCGAGGCGATCCGCAGTTTCATCGCGACCCATGCCACCCATCCACTGAGCGCCGATGCCCGGCAGGACGATGTGGTGTTATGGATGCAACATAAGAAGACGAAGGAAGCCCACGCCAGCGCCTTGGCCGGTGCGGAGGCGTTTCCCGAGCACCCGTTCGGCAAACTTTGCCGTGGCATCGTGAAGTCCATGGAGACGGAGGAGTTGAAAATCGAGACGCCCGCATCATGGCCGCTTGGGGGCGATCAAATCACGATCCGTGAGAAGAATCTGTCGCACGTGTGGTTCCGTCTCTATCAGGTGGATTGGCAACCGGATGCAAAAACCCTAGAACGTGATCCGGAACCGATCGACGGGCGTGAAACCAAGCGCTTGCTGAAGAAGACGCCGGTCCGTGAATGGAGCGTCGCCCTCACCGCCGAGCAGGACTATCAGGAACACCCGACACGCGTCGCTTCGCCCAATGACCTTGAAGCGGGCTACTACTTGTTGCTCGTCTCCGGTCACGAAGACTTCAGCGGTAAAGACGCGCTGCTGGCTAAAACCGGAGTTCATGTTTCCAAACTCGGCTTGGCGCTCGATGATATTCCGGAGAATACCGGTCGGATCGGCGGCTTTGTTGTCGATGCAGTTTCCGGGGCACCCGTTCCCGGCGTAAACGTCGGCATCTGGGTGAGGTTCGAGGAGAAGTCTCCACTCGTGAAAAAAGAGTGTGTGACCAATGCCGACGGCGCGTTTCAGACCGAACCGCTGGAGCCAAGTAAAAATCACACCACCAGGTTTCTCGTCGTGGCCGAAGAAGGCGGGCAGCGCACGGTTTGCCGAGGCTCTCTCTACTCAAGAAATCCTGCGACCGAGGAAAAGCCAAGCGTCACCTTCTTCACGGACCGTGCAATCTATCGACCCGGGCAGACCATCCATTTCAAGGGCGTTTACACTGAGACGGATCAGAAAAACGCCAACTATCAGACGGTGAAGGGAAAGAACCTGACGGTAACTCTGGAAGGACCTAACAAACAAAAAGTGGGAAGTCTCGATGTCGTGACCAACGACTATGGCTCGTTCGTGGGCAGCTTCATCACACCGGGAAATTCGTTGTTAGGTTCCTTCAAGCTATCGGCGGGTGACCTCGGATATGAAAACATCAGCGTCGAGGAATACAAACGTCCCACGTTTTCAATGGAGATCGAAGCACCTGCAGTTCCCGCGGTGTTTGGCGAAAAAATCGAGGTGAAAGGCATTGCGAAGGCCTACACCGGTGCGCCGGTGGATGGCGCAGTCGTCAAGTGGACCGTCACACGCTACGCATTCTGGACCGGTTGGGGCGCTTGGAATCATTGGAATGACTTGAGTGTGGATTCCAAGCAAGTCGCCACCGGCAAGGCGATCACCGGTGCCGATGGCACTTTCACCATCACCTTTACGGCAGAGCCTGACGAGTTGCTAGATCCGGCGATGGAGCCGATCTTCAGCTATGACATTTCGGCTGAGGTCACGGATCAAGCCGGAGAGTCCCATGGAGGATACCGTGAAGTGTGCGTAGGCAACACCGAGTTCAATGCAGAAGTGACGCTGGACGAGTGGCAGGAAACGGGAAAGCCAGTGGTGTTAGAAATTATGACAAGGACCCATGATGGTGATGGGTATCCGGCCGAAGGCAAACTCCGGATTTACCAAGTCAAGGAACCTGAAATCTGCCCGCGTGAGTTTGAGGATCTGAATGAACCCAGTCCTCTATCCACTCAGCCATTGCCCGGTCCTGAAGGCTGGGCTTTGGGCGAGGTCGTGCGCGAAGTCGATGTTAGGACTGAGATGCAAAAAGACAGCGGTGAGTGTTCGGCGAAAGTTTCTGTTCCGCTGCCTGCCGGGCTGTATCGGGCGGTGTTTGAAGGCCGCGACAACCGCGGGCACAAGGTGGAGGCGATCACCGGACTGCAGGTGGTGGATCCCCAGGCCGCTCGATTCGCCACCAAGATTCCATTTTTCACCGGATCTCCCGAGTGGACCCGCGAACCGGGCGAGGCGTTCACCTTGCTCTGGGGCAGCGGTTTCGAATCGGCCCGTGCATGCGTCGAGTGGTATAAGGACGGCAGCCTCATCAAACGCGAGTGGTCCACCGTTGGCCGGACCCAACAGGTGTTCTCGTTCACGCCCGATGAATCGATGCGCGGCGGATTCAATGTGCGGGTCCTCCAGTTTTCCATGAACCGGTTCCATTCGGAGGATGCTGAAATCACCGTGCCGTGGACAAACAAGGAACTTAACCTGCGCTGGGAGCATCTAACGTCGAAACTCGAACCCGGAGCCAAGGATACTTGGACCGCTGTAGTGACCGGCCCGGACGGTGCCGCCGCGGTGGCGGAAATGGTCGCCACGCTCTATGACGCGTCGTTAGATGATCTCGCATCGCACTCGTTTGGCGGCTTCAGTTACAAATTTCGATCGGCCAGTTCGTATGTGGGGCGTTGTAATTTCAGCGCGGCATTCACTGGGGGTTACGCGGATTATGGCGACGACAACGACTACTGGGGGAAAATTGACCGACCGTTCCGCACCCTGCTGCCCGGCTTGGATGACGGAACCCAGATTCTAAGAATCGAACTGAACGGCGAAGGGAGAATCGCGGTGCTGAATTCGAATCGCGATGTCACTTTGCTAGAAACCCAGACTTGGGAATATTACAGCCCGCCCGAGTTACCGAATTCGGTAGGCGGGGGCTCATTCCCAGTGACACCGGCCACTCCGACGGGTGGCATGCACGAATTCTCTTCTGCCGAAGACTTACGGTTAGAGGCAGAGAAACGGGCGCTCGCTGTGATTCCGGTGCGCCGGCAACTTCAGGAAACCGCGTTTTTCTATCCGCAACTCACCAGCGGCCCGGACGGAGCGGTGCGGATTTCCTTCACCATGCCCGAGGGGCTTGGCAAGTGGCGGTTTCTCGGCTTCGCTCACGATAGGGCGATGCGGTATGGCAGTCTCGAAGGCGAGACCATCACTGCCAAGGATTTAATGGTGCAGCCGAATCCGCCGCGCTTCCTGCGCGAGGGGGATGTGTTGGATTTCACGGTCCGCATCAGCAACCAGAGCGACCAAGAACAAAGCGGCCTGGCACGCCTTGCACTCACGGATGCTGCCACTGACAAGGATGCGAACGCAGCGCTGGGCATCGGCGTGCCGGAGCAAGCGTTCGTGATCCCGGCGAAGCAATCACGCACGCTGTCATGGCGGCTAACTGTTCCGGATGGCACTGGGTTTCTCCGCTACAAGGCGCTCGCCACCTGCGGAAATTTGTCAGATGGCGAGGAAGGCTGGCTGCCGGTGCTGTCGCGGCGGGTGCTTGTCACGGATTCGATGCCGCTGCCGATCCGCGATGCGGGGACGAAACATTTCACTTTCGACAAACTGCGCGATAGCGGGAAGTCGGACACGCTGAGACACCAGTTTCTCCAAGTGCAGGCGGTGTCACAGCCGGCCTGGCACGCGGTGATGGCGCTGCCTTATCTGATGGAGTATCCACAAGATTGTTCCGAGCAAACGTTCAACCGTTATTATGCCAATGCCCTAGGACGCCACCTGGTGCGCTCTGACCCGAAGATCCGGCGGGTCTTCGATCTATGGCGAAACACCAACACCCTCGATAGCCCGCTGACCAAAAATCAGGATCTCAAGAGCATCATTTTAGAAGAAACTCCCTGGCTGCAGGATGCCGCCGAAGAATCGTCCTCCCGCCGCCGAGTGGGCTTGTTGTTCGAAGAAAATCAACTCGACCTGCAACTCGCCGGCGCGATGGACAAGCTGAACGGGATGCAGCGCAGCGATGGTCTCTGGCCATGGTTCTCCGGTGGCAACAGTTCGGAATATGTTTCGCTCTACATTGCAGCCGGTTTCGGGCGCTTGAGGGCGATCGGGGTGGAAACCGACATCACGCCCCCGCTCAAAGCGCTGACCGCGCTTGATGAGAATCTATCAGAGAGATATCGGATGATCCGTAATGCTTCAAAAAAGGATCCTTCCCTGTTGGATCGCAACCATCTCGATCCGTGGATCGCACATCATCTCTACACCCGTTCGTTTTTCATCAAGGACAAGCAAATTGCGGAAGCAGACCAAGCAGCCCATGACTATTTCGTCAAACAGGCGCAGGAATACTGGCCGAAGCTCCGCTCGCCCTTGGCGACCGCCCAAGTGGCGCTTGCGTTGTGGCGTGCCGGTGATGCCTCCACCGCCCGATTGATCACCCGCTCGCTGCGCGAAACGGCGGTGAACCATCCCGACTCCGGCATGTCGTGGCCGACCCGCGAGGCCGATGGCTGGTGGTGGTGGCAGGCACCGATCGAAACCCAGGCGATGGGCATCGAGGCCTTTCAGGAAATCGATAACGACACCAAGTCGATCGAGGATTGCAGGGTCTGGCTGATCCAACAGAAACAGCTTCGTAACTGGGGAAGTACGAAGGCGACCGCCGATGCGGTGAACGCACTGTTGTCAGGTCCGGCGAGCTTGTCGTCGGACGCCTTACTGAAAATTTCACTGGGAGGAGCCACGGTGGATCCCGGCAAGGTGGAAGCCGGAACCGGATTTTACGAGCGGCGCTTTGCCGCCGGTGAGGTGAAGCCGGAAATGGCGGCGATCGAGCTCACCAAGACCGATCCGGGGGTGGCATGGGCAAGCGTCCATTGGCAATACCTCGAGGACATTTCCAAACTAACAGAGCAAGGCAGTGCAAACCTGAAGCTGGAAAAATCCCTCTTCATCCGCCGTTCTTCACCCCAAGGGCCGAAGCTCGAGGCGGTGAGCGGCCCCGTGCGGGTCGGCGAGGAATTGGTGACGCGGCTGGTGCTCCGCAACGAACGGGCCATGGAATTCCTGCATCTCAAGGACGCTCGCGGCAGCGGCACGGAGCCAGTCAATGTTCTGAGCGGCTATCGCCAGCAGGATGGCCTTGGCTATTATGAAGTCACGCGCGACTCGGCCAGCCACTTCTTCATCGAACTCCTGCCGCCCGGCACGCATGTTTTTGAAACCCGTGTGCGGGTACAGCATGCCGGTGTCTATCAGACCGGCATCGCGGAAATCCAGTGCCTCTACGCCCCCGAATTCCAAGCGAGGTCCGGCAGCCTTGAAATCGAAGTGGTGAAGCCGGATACCAGCGCGGAGTGATGCCGATTTTAAAGCAAAGGTGACCGCTCAAAAGCGGCGCGCCGCGCTTCGAAGTAAGGGGAATGGACGTCTGGTCCATTCTCTTCGATTTCACGGCACCAAGAAGAAGAGACCAGACGTCCCTTCCCCTTAGGATGTGCTGCCCACTTCCTGAGATACTATCCCGACAAAACGACCATCGTCGAAAGCACAATAAAGGTGGTTTGTCGCCAAACCACCTTTGAGGATTTTTCACCGGTCCGATGCGGGATCAGGCAAGATCGAAGCGGTCTAGGTTCATCACCTTGGTCCACGCGGCGACGAAATCCTTGAGGAACTTCTCTTGGGAATCGCCACAGCCATAGACTTCTGCTAGAGCGCGTAGCTCGGAGTTCGAGCCGAAGATTAAATCGACGCGGGTGCCGGTCCACTTCACCTCGCCCGTCACCCGGTCGCTGCCTTCGAACAAGTCGTCGTGCGGCGAGATTGATTTCCAAGTCGTCCGCATGTCGAGCAGGTTGACGAAGAAGTCGTTGGTTAGGGTTTCCGGGCGTTGCGTAAACACGCCTGTTAGTGAGCGATCGAAGTTGGCATTGAGGACGCGCATGCCGCCGACGAGCACGGTCATTTCAGGCGGAGTGAGCGTCAGCAACTGCGCCTTATCGATCAGCATTTCCTCGGCGGAGGTGGTGTAATGCGTTTTCATGTAGTTGCGGAAGCCATCGGCCTGCGGTTCCAACAGAGCGAACGAAGCGATGTCGGTCTGATCCTGCGAAGCATCGGTGCGGCCGGGCGTGAACGGCACCGTCACGGAGTGGCCCGCGTTCTTGGCCGCTTGTTCGATGCCCGCGCAGCCGCCTAACACGATGAGATCAGCGAGGGAAACATTTTTGCCGCCGCTGCTGAAGTCGCTCTGGATGCCTTCGAGGGTTTGGAGGGTTGGCGAGAGGTGCGTCGGGTTATTCACTTGCCAGAACTGCTGCGGAGCCAAACGAACCCGCGCGCCATTGGCACCACCGCGTTTGTCCGAACCCCGGAAGGTGGAGGCGGAGGCCCATGCGGCGGAAACCAACTCGGAAACGGATAGACCGGACGCGAGGATTTTCGCTTTCAGCGCGGCCACGTCCTGATCGTCGATCAAGGGATGCGTCGCATCAGGAACCGGGTCCTGCCAGATCAGTTCTTCCGCCGGGACATCGGGTCCGAGATAGCGCACTTTCGGCCCCATGTCGCGGTGGGTCAGCTTGAACCAAGCGCGGGCAAACGCATCAGCGAACTGGTCCGGATTTTCGAAGAAGCGTTTCGAAATGGGCGCGTAGATGGGATCCATTTTCATGGCGATGTCCGTGGTGAACATCATCGGCGCGTGGCGCTTCGCTGGATCATGGGCGTCAGGCACCGTGCCCGCACCGGCCGAGCCTTTCGGCTTCCACTGCTGGGCACCTGCGGGACTCTTCGTGAGTTCCCATTCATAGCCGAAGAGATTTTCAAAATAACTGTTACTCCATTTCGTCGGCGTGTTGCTCC
>JBBQDJ010000184.1:0-7577 GCA_038319595.1 Verrucomicrobiales bacterium | reverse complement strand
TTCATGTATAAGGAGGGGGATCTTATTGTCCCCCTCTTGGGCTCCATCACGCGTCCGAAGACGGGACAGTAAGGTCCCGACTCCTTATTTCTATAGCTGCGGTTTGACTTAGCTACTGACGGGTCGTTACCGCATGGTTTTCCAAGAGGGAGCCATATTGCCCAAGATCCATGATCCGAGCCAGCCCGCAAACTGGGAACACCGCAGACTCCGACGACGTCCCTGATCGTGCGCGCGAATACGTCCTGCCGCTGCGCCAGTGGAAGAGGCTGGATGCCTGACCTCACGCGGTGCCGGAGGGGAATCAGGGAGGTTGACTTCCTGCGCGGCCTGCCTAATATGACCGGAAATGAGACCTATTTTAAGTCCTTTCTCCGCCAGTATCTCGGAACTGAAAAAGAATCCCAGTCGACTCATCGAGGAGGCTAACGGGGAGAGTGTTGCGATTCTCAACCACAACAAGCCGACAGCCTACCTGGTTCCGGCGGCCACCTTCGAGCGGATGATCAATCGCTTGGAGGACATCGAACTAGGCCAGATCGTGGAAAAGAGGAAACATCTCAAAGCCAGTGCGGTAAAAGTTTCCCTTGATGAGCTATGAACTGAAATTTTTACCTCCGGCTCTCAAGGAATGGGAGAAGCTGGGCGAAACCATCCGGGTTCAACTCAAGAAGAAGCTCGCGCAGCGTTTGGAAAACCCGGTGGTTCCGGCGGACCGCCTCCACGGGTTTCAAAACCACTACAAGATCAAGCTGCGCAGTTCCGGTTATCGGCTCGTGTATGAAGTCGAGGAAGACGAGATCACGGTTTACGTCATCGCCGTGGGCAAACGCGAAGACTCTGCGGTTTATAAGCAGGCGCGAAAACGCGGACGATAATAACTAACCGTGGTCATTTTCCTCCTCGTCACACGCCGGAAAACGGGCCAATAGGTCCCGACTCCTTATTTCATCAGCCTCAATCGGAGTGAAATACCACAGCCCAGGGTAACGCCCTTAGAACTGTTCGATAGAGGCTGCCTTAAAATTCAAAGATTCGAGAGATTCGTCTGATTCGTGGTGAAAGAATCTTCGTCTTTCCCGGCATTGGCCATTCTCAACAGGCGGGCTGAAGATCCGCGCTCCAATTTTTAGACAGCCTCATCGAGAAATTCAGCGGTGAAAGCGCAATCTATTTTCCCTCCCGTTAGTGCCGCCCCTTCAGGGCTCAATATCACACTGACATGAAACCCCGGGCGGTGCCCGGGGCTAACGTATTTTACCCCGTTGGGGCTGAAGAGTGCCATGGCTCGACGCCGCATTTAGACAAACGATGAATGATTGCCGCGTGAACCCGTTCGTTCCATGGTCCCCAGCGATACTATGCGCTGATCGAGGTGGATGCTCCCGACGGGAAGCGCCGGATGCTTCACGAGCTTTGGATAGAAAATGGGCTGGCTCGCGCATTTGGCGAGAAAGCCGCATGGCCGGAGAAAGTGACAGCACAACTTGGCACAGAGAAGGCCAAGGATGGCGGCCAAGGAATTTGGGCGAAACCTCGACGGTGAAATGCTTTCGATGAGGAGGTGGGACTTTGTTGTCTCTTCCACTTCAATTTGCACCCGAAGACGGGACAATAAGGTCCCGACTCCTTATTTGGCTCAGGCGGGTGGTAGCGGCTTCATCGGTCGGATCGTTAGATCGATGATCTCTGCATTTCGCGGCAGGCCGAGAGTGTGGAGGACGCTGGCAGCGACGTCAGCGGGCTGGATGAAACAGCCGGGATCGTAGGTTCTTCCCTCCTGTTTGCAAATGGCCTCTTGCATCGGCGTGGCGGTGCGGCCGAGATACACACTAAGGACACGGAGGCCTTTGGAATTCACTTCCTGGCGCAGGCTATCGGCGACGGCCTTGAGCGCGTGTTTGGTGGCGGCGTATTGGCTGACGCCCGCGCCGGCGTTCAGACCGGCAGTGGAGTTCATAAAAACGATTAGGCCCTGGCACTCCAGGAGTTGAGGCAAGAGAAGTTGGGTCAGCGCGTAGGGCGCACGAACATTGCACCGGTATTGTAGATCAAACTCAGCGAGTGGCGCGGTTTCCAGCTTTCCCATGGCGAAGATCCCCGCACAGTGGACGAGGATATCGACGCGACCGAAATCGGCAACGACTTGCTGCGCAAAGCGAGAAAGCTCGGCGTCGTCGGTGAGATCAGCTTCATAGCAGCGGATTTCCCCGGGGCCGTCGGGTGCGGTTTGTTCCAGCACTCCGAGATCCCTGCCGACAAGCGCGAGCGATGCACCTTGCTGGGCAAGCAAAAGGGCGATCGCCTTGCCCACCCCACTACTGGCACCGGTCACAACCGCTACTTGATTCGCTTCGAAATTCATCAGGCTCAAAGTGACGAAGTCTCGGCGCGGGGTCAAACGCTTAATCGGTCGCAGCCATGCGCAATGCACGAAAGTCCTGCAATTTGACGGATTACGACATCGTGCACAGTCCGCTCCCGATTCACCTATCCCGTTGACTTTGGACGGGTTATGGCTGGGCAAGAGTCTGAGGCACGGCATCTGCGAAGTGGGTAACGGATTCTAACCGCGCTCCGCGATGTGACTCCACCGCTTCTTACCTCCAAGTGTGTCATGAAATCGATATCCCCATCTCTCCACCATGCGGGTCATTGTGAAAACAACTTCGCTCATCACACCAAACCCCTCATATTCATCACCGCATTGATGGTGCTGATGATGATTCCGGCCCATGCGCAGGCACCAATCAAGGTAATGCCGCTGGGAGACTCCATCACTTACGGCTATAATGGTGTCAATTATCCCAACGGAAGCCCTCCGGGAGGTTATCGAAAACAACTTGCCAACCGCTTCGCAGGTGCAGGCATCGGCTATGACTTTGTCGGAAACAGCAGCTTGAACCCGGCTCTTGGCATCGATCCCAATCACAATGGGTATCTCGGAATACGCACCGATCAGGCGCTCTCAGCATTATCCGGATGGCTTACGGTCAATCCCGACGTGGTCCTCTTACATCTTGGCACCAACGATATGATCCAACATATACCGATCAGCACGGCCATCGGTAATCTCAGTCAAATCATCCAACAAATCACCGCCAATTCGCCTATCAGACGTCTCTATATCGCAACCATCATCCCAATCATGGATACCCGCAACGGCTACACGCCGTCCGAATGGAAAGTGATCATCGATGCCTACAACGCTCAGGTCCGAACGCTTGTCGGACAATATGCAAATCAAGGCCGTAAGGTATTTCTGACCGATATGAGTGCGGGCCTTGTTTATACCGAGGCGAATTCAATCAACAACGTTTTCCAGCCCGGTGACGGTACTCACCCGGGTCAGGTAGGATATAACAAAATGGGAGACTATTGGTTCAACTCCATCACCGCTGGCGTCAGTCCGCCCCCCACCACAGGGTTCCAACTTCTGACCAACGGCAGTTTCGAGTCCGACTTCGCGGGTTGGACGGGGTCAGGCAACGAGATGATTCAATCATCAGGTGCCTACATGGCAACTGACGGCATCCGCTTGGTCGCTTTCAATGCGGGAAACTCTACACCTAATGGAATTCTTGCCCAGACATTCTCAACGACTCCGGGAGTCGTGTATGCCCTCTCTTTCGACGCAGGAGTGCTCGCCTATAACACGAGCGAACAGCGGCTTCAGGTCGCGGTCACAGGATCTGGCTCGTTGCTCTTGCAGACAGTCTCCATGTCGGGATCGGGAATTGGCACCCGCTGGGTTCGAAAAAATTTCAGTTTTGTGGCCAACAGCGGCGCAACCACTTTGACCTTCCGCGACATGTCTTCGACCACCAACGCCCTTGACCTACTGCTCGACAATGTCCGAGTGACTGGAAGTGGGGGTGGCAGCAGTACATCCAACACTGCGCCGAACGCGGTCGCCGACAACCATTCCACCGGTATGAACACGCGGCTGGTGGTTCCGGCCAATGGCGTGCTTGCCAATGACTCGGACGCCCAATCGCAGCCACTCACTGCCGTTCTGAGATCAAACCCTACTAATGGAAGTGTTTCCCTAAGCAGCAACGGCGGATTCAGCTACACGCCGGCAACCAACTTCACAGGACCCGACTCCTTCACTTACCACGCAAGCGACGGCAGCCTCAGTTCCAACGTCGTTTCCGTAAATATCAACGTCACCTCAACTCCAACGGGGGCCAACACCCTGATCAACGGGAGTTTTGAAGGGGGCTTCAACGGATGGACCATCTCGGGCAACGGAGGAGTCAAATCCTCCGTGCCTTATGCGCCGACCCACGGCTCGAATCTGGTGGCTTTCAATGGAGCCAATCTCACGCCTAACGGATCCCTCGTCCAGTCCTTTGCAACGACCGCGGGAAGACGCTATACACTCACCTTTGATGCCGGCGTGCTCGCCTATAATACAAATTCACAGACCCTTCAGATCACCATTGACGGCTCAGGCAATCTCCTCTCCGGTGCGGTGACCGTCTTTGGAGCCGGCAATGGCAGCAACCGCTGGCTGGCTCAAAGTTTTACGTTTGTTGCGAACAGTCCCACTTCGACACTTGGCTTCCGCGATGTTTCAAGCTCGACCAATTCACTTGACCTTCTGCTTGATAACGTCGCTGTGATTCCGACCCCTTGACAACATCAATGCCGCGCGGATCATCATCCATCGGTTGGCGGAATTGATTTCCGCAAGACGATCAAAACCCATCATTTCTTCCCCTCGGACATGAACCAACGAGAGAGAAGTATGCAAAATTCATCAAATTTAAATTCAGCCGCCCGCCGGACCTTTCTTTTCGCCTCATGGCTGCTTGCAGTCTCCAGTGCGGGTTCGATGGCTCAGGAACCGATCCGGCTACATCCCGAGAACGGTCATTACTTCAAATTCCGCGAAGCGCCGGTGGTATTGGTGGGATCTTCTGAGCATTACGGCGCATTGATCAACCTGGACTTCGATTACATTCCCTATCTCGATGAAACGCAGGCGAAGGGGCTCAACCTGATCCGGGTTTTCACCGGCACGTATCGGGAATATGCGGGTGCATTCAGCATTCCTGACAATACCCTCGCTCCTCCCACCTCCCGTTTCATCGCACCATGGAAGCGGACGACCACGACCGGCGCGGCGGACGGTGGTAACAAATTCGATCTGAACCAATGGGACGCTGCCTATTTCCTCCGCTTGCGGGATCTGGTCGCCCAGGCCAGCGCCCGGGGCATCGTGGTCGAGCTCACCTTGTTCAGCGCGATCTACGACGACTCTTTTTGGAATTTATCTCCCCTCAACTCACGCAATCACATCAACGGAGTGGGCGGCAACGGGCGGCTCGACAGTTTCAATCCCAATGGAAACCTCGTTCCCTTTCAAAAGGCTTTGGCCCGCAAGTGTGCCACCGAACTCAACAGCTATGACAACGTGATTTATGAAACCTGCAACGAGCCCTACAACGGCAGCGTGCCACAGGCGTGGGAAGCCCTGCTCGTCAATGAAATCGTCTCCACTGAAAGCACGTTGCCATTCCGCCACCTGATCGCCCAGAATTATTATAACTATCAGGGTGTGGTTTCGAATCCACATCCGTCGGTTTCCATCATCAACTTTCATTATGCGTATCCGAACGCCGCTACCCAGAACTACTCGCTGAATCTTGCTCTTGGAGACGACGAAACCGGTTTTGCCGGCACCGGGGACTTCAACTATCGGCGCGAGGCATGGGAGTTCATCCTGTCCGGTGGCAGCCTGTTCAACCACCTCGACTTTTCTTACACCACCACCCGCGAGAATGGCACAGCCGTGCAGTCCGCTCCGGGTGGTGGCGGACCCGCCATCAGGCGCCAACTCGGCGTCTTGCGTGGATTGATGGAGACCCTGCCGCTCGTGAGAATCACGCCGCAGCCGAATCTCATTGCGAGCGGAGTCCCGTCCGGCGGCGCAGCGCGGGCGATCGGACTGCCCGGAGTGGCTTATGGCATTTATCTGCGGGGCGGCACCCAAGCCAATCTCGCGTTGAATTTACCCGCCGGAACCTATCAGGGAGCTTGGATCGATACCAAAACCGGCGCGGTTGCCGGATCGGTCGGCCTGTTCAGCCACGCCGGAGGACAGAAGACGCTCGGTTCACCAATCTATCAGGAAGATATCGCCCTGCGACTGACGGGCGAAGCGCCGCCTCCCGCTGGTCCTCAGTTATCGATCAATGGCAGTTTTGAGATGCAATATAGTGCATGGACCGCGACGGGCAACCAGTCCATCCTTGCGGGCGGAACCAACGGTTCGAAGGCACTGGTGTTCAACAGCGAAAACCAAAGCCACACCGGAGTGGTGTCCCAGTCGATTCCGACCCGGTCCGGGACCACCTACACGCTCGCATTCGATGTCGGCGTGCTGGCCTACAACACGAACCAGCAGCAGTTGCAGATCGTGGTATCAGGCAACGGCGTCCTGCTGATGAAACAAATTGTTGTCACTGGTCTTGGAAACGGGGCCACGCACTGGGTTCCTCAATCCTTCACCTTTGTGGCGAACAGCGCCACGACGGTGCTCACTTTCTCGGATCAATCGACCACTACCCAGTCGATCGACCTATTACTCGACCATGTGCGCATCAACGCCGTGTTGATCGATGACGGACTACCACCGGAGTCGCCAATCCTCGGACCGGCCAGTATATCAGGCACACCCGGCGCTGTGATCGTCCGGATTATGGCAAATCAAGCGGGGACCTATTTTCTCCAGCGTTCGATGGATCTGAGCCTTTGGGAAAATCTGAGCGAGATCGCGACCGATCAATCAGGATCTCTTGAATTTCCACATAACGAATCGCCGCCGAAGCCGCAGAGTTTCTATCGCATCGGCTTCCGCCCGTAGCCGGAGAGAACCATGTTAACTCCGCGCCATTCGGTTGGCTCCCTTTCGATGATGCGACCTTTGACATGATGCCTCCGGCCGCAGATCTGCTGTAAAATACTCTTGACCTGCAGATGAACAAAAGGTTCAACACGACCTGTCAGGTGTTTTACCGCACCGTCTCGCACCTCCCCCCAGGTAAAATGAACCCATTTAAAATCGTCCTTCAGGGTTTACAGTCGTTCTACCGTGCGTTCATCGCGTCGGTGCATCCTGTCTGAAGGTTGGTGTTGAATTTGCATTTTGCCTGGCCCCACCCCTCCCCCACATGAAAACGTTGAATCGCCTCGTTCGTCATTCCTATCTGCTGCTGCTCGCCGGGACCGGCATGACAGCAGTTAACGCCCAAACCCGGACCCTGACGGTGAATTCCAATCCCTCCACGGGGGTTCCGATCACGGTCAGCCCGGTCGACAATTCGAGCCAGGGCAACGGTTCCACAAACTTTACGCGCACTTACAACAATGGAACTGCGGTGACGCTGGTCGCTCCGTTCGCCAATTTCGTAAAATGGCAGAAGGACGGAGTGCAGCTCGCCACCGATCCCACCACGACCGTGGGAATGGATGCAAACTACACGATGACCGCAGTATATACTTCGACTCCGGTGGTCGGCCCGTTCGTCAACGGTAGTTTTGAAAATGAATTCGCCGGCTGGACCTGG
>JBBQDJ010000183.1:0-7580 GCA_038319595.1 Verrucomicrobiales bacterium | reverse complement strand
TGTTTCCCCAGGTCAGGAGAATGCGAGTTCGAAGAACTGCCGGCCGTTTTAGGCTCCTTGCCGGTCACCCACCAGATTCCGACAGCGACAGCTCCTAACAAAACTAGGGTAGCGACCGTCAAGGTGATCCGCTCGGTTCGCTTTTTCATCGCCCGGCGCCTGGCGGCACTACCAGAGCTTTCAGTGCCCCCGGCGGCTTTCGACTGCAGTCGCTTCAAAGCCCCCTGCAACAGGGAGATCATTTCTTCGTAGGATGAGAACCGGGCTTCAGGCGAGTAGGCCATGGCCTTCTCCACAATCGCGCAGGTAGCCGCAGAGAGCTTCGGGTCCATTTGACCCAGCGGGATCACCTTTTTCTTGGCCTCCCTCAGAACGTTGGTCGCCATTGATTCCTCACCGCAGGAAGGAACTCCGGCGAGCGCATGATAGAGTGTAGCTCCGAACGCATAGATGTCGGAGCGGAAATCTTCGGGAGACCCTTCGATGGTTTCGGGGGGGACGTAATAGGGAGTCGCCCAGATTTCCGTCGCCTGCGCCTTGCCGCCCTGGGTCACCAAAGCGAGGCCGAAATCGACAATTTTCGCATGACCCTCGGCATCTAGCAGGATATTTCCCGGCTTGATGTCGCGGTGGATGAGTCCGGCGGCGTGGGCGGCCTTGAGCCCTTCCGCGATCTCGATGGCGAACGGTAGCAATTCAATTTCTGGAATTTTCCCACGTTCGCGGATCTGGTGCTCAAAATGCCCACCGGGCACGAGTTCCATGGCGATGTAAAGTCGGCCGAACGCTTGCCCCGTGGTGAGTACCCTGACGACGTGAGGATGGCTGAATGAAGCGGTGATGCGTGCCTCCTGCTCAAACGCGGCGATCCGAAGCTCGTCGGCGGAGTATTCCTCGCTGAGGATTTTCAACGCCACTTCGCGGTCCAGCGTCGGGTCATGGGCTACGAACACCATGCTCATGCCACCCACCGCATGCCGCCGGACCAGCGTGTAAGGTCCAAACTCCCTTTTGACGCGAGTGGGTTTGTCACAGGTGGGACAGATCACATTGGTAAAGGGACCCACCGCCGCAACGTTCATCGGGTTTCCGCAAGAATGGCAATAGGCGATGCTCTCTGAGCGCTCCGGCATGCGCTTAGCCTACCGACCGGACTGAGTCGTGCAAACTTGAATCTTGCGACCAGCCTCCTTGCTGAGAGACTCCACGCGTGGAGATTCAAGTCGAAGACAGTCCGGGCGAGCGCATCGACGCATTTCTCGCCGCCCGCCTGGCCGAGTTGTCCCGCTCCCGCATTCAGACGCTCATTCGCGAGCAGTTCATCCAGATCAATGGCCACCCCGCCAAGCCTCGGGACGCGGTGAAGCTCGGCGACCGCATCACGATCGTATTGCCGGAGGCCGTGCCACTGGACAACGCACCTCAAGACCTGCCGCTGGAAATCCTTTTCGAGGACGACGATTTGATCGTCGTGAACAAGGCACACGGCATGGTCGTCCATCCGGCACCGGGCAATCCCGACGGCACCTTGGTCAACGCCCTGCTCCATCATTGTCAGGGAAAACTCTCGGGCATCGGCGGGGTCGAACGTCCGGGCATCGTCCACCGCTTGGACAAAGACACGTCAGGCTGCCTCGTCGTCGCGAAATCCGACGTCGCCCACCAATCTCTGGTCACCCAGTTCTCCGAGCGCAGCACCATGGAGAAGCTCTATCTTGCAGTCACCCAAGGCGTCCCGAAACCCGCCAAAGACACCATCTTTACCCACATAGGCCGGCATCCGGTGAACCGCCAGAAAATGGCCGTCATCAATCCGCCTGGCGGGAAAACCGCGATCACGGATTACGAGATCCTTGCCACCGATGCCGCCAGCGTCACCGCGCTCATCCTCTGCCACCTCCACACCGGCCGCACCCACCAGATCCGCGTCCACCTTCATCACAAGGGCACTCCACTCGTTGGCGATCCGATCTACGGTAAACCCAGTAAAACCGCCGAGCAAACTGGCCGTCTCATGCTCCACGCCTGGCGACTCACCTTCAACCATCCGGTCACCGGCCAGCGCCACCAGTTCGAAGCGCCGATCCCACCGGAATATCAAATGTGGGTCGATCTGGCGACGGAATCGGGGAACCCGCTTCTCAATGCTCCAAAACTATGAACGACGACCTCCTGCCCGATCTCCTCGCCGCCGTCGAGCAACAACTCGTTTCACCGCAGACGCCCTATGTCGCCAAGACCTTTGCCCGCCTAATGAAAATCGGCCTAGAAGAATCCGAGGCAAAAACGCAAATCGCCCTCTGCCTCGGCGAGGAAATGGATCAGGTCTTGAGAAAACGGCGAGGATTCGATGAACAGGCTTACCGCGCCAGCCTCAACGCCCTACCGATGGCGGGAGATGGGACAGTGGATTAAAAAACAAAAAATTTAAACCATCTTCAGGATGGCCACATAGGTAGGGTATCAGTGATTAATGAATGACTGAGTTTCAGAGCCACCTCCAGCTACTCTTGTGAACTTTTGCGTTGCAACGTCCGAATTCTCGAGAAGCTTGGAGGGTGATTTTGGAAGTTCTCAAAATCCATCTCACCTCAACAAACCCCTATATCCATGAAATTCAGAAACCTGATCGCTACGATAGCTTTGATCACTGCCGGTAATTCTAACGCCGCCTCGGGGATTTTTGGGTCTTACATTAATGTGACTTCCAGCAATTTTGGAGGTACCCCGATCTGGTATGACGTGCAGGTGCCGATGGGCGGCCGCGCCAGCGATCCCACCGATTTCGCAGGATTCTCATTTGGAACCTATGATCCTAGCGCGGGCGGAACTCTCAACCTCACCGGTGCGGAGGTTCTGACATTCAAGAACGGGGGGTCGAATGTGACAGGAGCGGGCATTTCCTACCGGATTTACCTCACTGGGTTCCCCTCAGGATCATTCACCCCGCAGGCAATTGGATTTACTGCGGATGCAACTTTCGCGGATGCTGCCGGAACGAGTTATGCAGGGAGCGGGGATCAAAAGTGGTCCAGTGCTGTGGGCACGACGAACCTCCTCAGCGGTCTACCAAATGGCAATTACCAAATGGAGATTTTCCTCACCGGCCAGTCCTCAGACGGCCCCCTTTTTTCTAACAATGGCGGATCAAACTACACCGCATCCTTCTCCGTCGTCCCCGAGCCCTCCACCGCAATCCTCGGCGTGATCGGATCGATTCTCTTGCTCCGCCGCCGGAGATAATTCCGCTCTTCTCTCATCGCTCGGTTGGCCTCACTCCAACCGGGCTTTTTTATGTTTCCGTCGCTCGGTCACTGGATACTCCGCAGCTTTTTCTGCTCCGCGATCCAAGCCCGATCCTTGTCTGATAGAACAGATTCCTTGGTCCGCGCGCGGCTGCCATTCGGCTCGATGAGGACGAGTTCGCCATTCGAATAGGAGAGCAGTTTTGCAAAGATTTTCCGGTCTCGGCGGTCTTGCCATTCGCGGTAGCCTTTCTTCTCCATCCCTGCGCGCCAGCCTTTGTAGGATTCCATGGAAACCGCATGGGCCTGCTTCAGTTGGCCCCAGACGAACTTGGCGTCCCCGCGCTTGTAGCCGCGATATTGACTCACCACTTCGCCGTTAGGACTCAAAAAGACTAGCGCCGGATAACCCATCACTTTGTAACGCTTTTTCAGTTCCACATAATAGGCTTTCACCCGGCTGCGATAGTCCTCCGAGTCCGAGAGATCGGCATCGGGATCGTCGCTTTTGATGTTGGCGGAATCCACCCGCAGGCGGATGAGATTTTCCGTGGCCCAGTCTCCAAAGTCATTGGTGGAAAAAAGCTCTTGGCTGATCGCCTTGCACATTGGGCTGCTCTGCGAGTCCGTGAACCAGATCAGCAAGGGCTTACCCTCGCGGATGGAACGTTGCTTGGCGATCGTTTCGCTCTCCTCCCACGGACCCCTCTTCGCACCGGAAAGGACGGTGGCGAGCTCAGGAATCACCGCGTCGGGATTGTCCGGATCCGTGTAAACGATGTCCTCAGAAGGAGTGAAATTGGCGGCTGTCGGTCCCGCCGGAATATTACCACCCGCAGTAACGGCCGTGCCGGGATCGGAGCCAGAGTTCTTCGCCCGCAATTGGGGAGGAATTCCTGATCCGCCGAAGGGTTTCTCCTCCTCATTCTTTTTGCCCGCCCCACCCATCAGGGAGCAGGAAGGGAGCAAAAGAGATGCAACCAGCGAAATGGCAAGGGAGCGTATCATCGTCTGAATCCGAGTTACTTTTTCAACCTGATCGGCGTGCCGCAGTAGGTGCAGCGGAACCACTTAAAGAGCACCATATGAAGGCTGGTCGGAATGATGTGGCCCAAGCAAGGAAGTCGGTGCGCCTTGGAATTTTTCAGGCAGGCACGCGGCACGAAAAGCTTTTGTCCGCAGATCCGGCAACTGCCCGGGGCCGAGAAAATCAAAAACAGCACCCCGAAGACCGGCAAGGCGGCGGGGAAGATCAACAACCATTTCGGCACCCAGCCAAAACGTGCTGGCATCTCGCTGGATAGCAGAAGCAATCCCGCAGAAATGATTCCCAAAGGCAACAGCACCACCAGCGCCAGCGTCAGCAACGCCCCCACCATCAAGGCCACCGGATGGCTGTGAAGAACTCCCCGAATATAGAAGCGCGAAGACGGATCACGTCCCTCATTGGTTTCAAGCCGGGGACCGCGAATGAGTGACACACGATCATCGGATGGCGCGACTCTCGAAGTGATGATCCTCGGGCCTTCAGCGGTCAGAGCATTGATCGATTTGAATCTTGAGGCATCGAGCTCAATCCGAGGAGCCGCCTGATCGGCAATCCGGACATTGTTCGAAGGAGTCACCGGGCGACCATTTCGCGGAGTCGCCATCCGGTCCTCCACTCTGACCTCCAAGTCACCCGAATACCGGTTGAGCAAAATCGCCGGGGGAATCTCCGCCACTGCCAGTTTCTGCTCCATCAACAATTTCGCCGGCAGGGGAATCGCAAAAGGCGCATTCGACAACATTGCCACGACCTCGGGGGAGTCCTCGTAATTCACTGGCATCACCACCTTCTCGGTGACATTCGGTTCGACATCGGTTTGGCTGCGGGCGAAGTCGACCCATTTCTGAACATTCACCCGCGAAGGTGCCTGCTTGGCAATTTTGAGGATCCGGTTCGCACGCTCCAACTCGGACGTGAGTTCGTCGACACCCGCCTTCGCAAGCGACTCGGCATCAGGAAATCCGGCCGCCTCGAGAAGTTCGAGCGTCAATTTTCCGATGCCGGGAATGCTGCTGAGAGTCGTCATGGGTTCTTCAAGGCGTCGCTACACTAATCGCCGGACCATCCTTGGCAAGCGGTCATGAGGAGGGTTCGATCGCCCCTCCGCAAACTCACTCTAGGGCGGCGAGCATCTCGCGGAGCTGCGCCAGCTTCACTTTCCAATCTTCAAGCCTAGCTTTTTCCTGCTCAACGACTTCCGGCGGCGCGCGATCCACGAAGCTGGCGTTACCCAGCTTGCCTTCGCACTTCTTGATCTCGATCTCGGTGTTGGAAATCTCCTTGGTCAGGCGGGCGCGCTCGGCCTCGATGTCGATGAGTCCTTCCAACGGCATGTAAACCTCACCCACGCCGGTGACGGCAGCCGGAGTTCCTTTCGGTGCCTCGTAGGCGGAATTGAGAGTGATTTCCTCGGCACCGACGAGCAAGGCCAGCACCTTCACCTCGCCCGCCAGCCACTCAGGGGCGGCCTTGATGACGAACTTGATGTCCTTGCGTGAACCCATTTTGTATTCCGCTTTCAGGTTCCGCATGCGGCCGGCGGATTCGTAAACTTCGGCGGCGATGGCTTGTGCGGTGGCGATTTCCGCCACGGAAAGCGAAGCCAGCAGCGGCGCGGCAGGGAGCGGTTTCTGCATCAGGAATTCACCCTCCGCCACGTAACCCATCCGGGCGGAGAGCTCTTCGGTCACGTGGGGCATGTAAGGGCTCAGCAGTTGCAAATAGCGCCCCATGATCGCGTCGAACACGCCGAGCGACGCGGCCTTCGCGGCAGGCGGTGCGGTGTCGCGGAGATCGAGTTTCACGGCTTCGAGAAACTTGTCGCAGAAGTCGTTCCACAGAAATTCATAGAGCCGGTGCGCGATTTCGCCGAAGCGGTATTCGCCGTAGAGCTTCTCAAGATCGACAGCGAGCTCATCGAGCTTAGCCATCGCGTTGAGGTGATAGGGGCGCAGGTCGTCGAAGCCGGTGAACGGTTGGAACGGCTCGCCACCCATCTGGCGGAGGCGGCAGGCGTTGTAGAGTTTGTTCGCGAAATTCCGGCCTTCCTCCACGGACACTTCGTCGAAACGGAGATCGCTGCCAACCGGAGCGATGCGCATCAGTCCGAAGCGCAATCCATCCGCACCATATTTCTCCATCAACTCAACCGGGTCCGGCGAGTTGCCTAACGACTTCGACATCTTGCGGCCCTTGAGGTCGCGGATGATCGAGGTAAAATAGACATTCTTGAACGGCAGCTCGCCGGTGAACTCGAAGCCCGCCATGATCATCCGGGCAACCCAGAAGAAGATGATGTCGGGACCGGTGACGAGATCATCGGTCGGATAGAATTTCTTCAGCGTCGGAGTGGTTTCGCCGACATTCGCCATGGTGGCGAAGGGCCACAGCCATGAGGAGAACCAAGTGTCCATGACGTCTTCGTCGCGGGTCCAGTTTTCCGGATCGGCGGGAGGTTCGAGACCGACGTAGAGATCTCCAGCGGAGAAATCACTCATGCCTAACGACTCGGCATTCTTGAGATCATCGAGCTTGTCCTTGCGATACCACACCGGAATCTGATGGCCCCACCAGAGCTGGCGGCTGATGCACCAGTCCTGGAGATTTTCCATCCAGTGCGCGTAGGTTTTTGCCCAGCGTTCGGGACGGAACTTGATGTCGCCATTCGCCACCGCATCGGCGGCTTCCTTGATTTTCGGATACTTGAGGAACCACTGCATCGAGATGCGCGACTCGATGGGCACACCACCGCGCTCGGAGTAGCCGACGTTGTTCTCATATTCCTCGATCCTAATGAGCAGGCCCATCTCTTCTAACTTGGCAGCCGCTTTGCGACGAGCGACGAAGCGATCAAGCCCGTGGAAATCCGGCAGCTCGGGACAGTTGATGTGCGCGTCGGGTGTTAGAACGTCGATGATTTCCAACCCATGACGGATACCAATTTCAAAGTCCGCCTTGTCGTGGGCCGGAGTGATTTTAAGCGCACCAGTGCCGAACTCGATGTCCACATGCTCGTCCGCGATGATCGGGATCTCCGCATGAGGAAACGGCCGATTCACCTTGCGACCGATGTATTTCGTAAAGCGCGGGTCCTTCGGATTCACCGCCACTGCCACGTAACCCATCAACGTTTCCGGACGGGTGGTGGAAATTTCCAGGAACTCGCCGGGCACGTCGGTGAGTTCGTATTTCATGAAATACAGCTTCGAACGCTGCGGCGTCATGATCACCTCTTCGTCGGAGAGGGCGGTGAGTGAAACCGGGCACCAATTGACGATTCGTTTGCC
>JBBQDJ010000182.1:0-7599 GCA_038319595.1 Verrucomicrobiales bacterium | reverse complement strand
CCTTTTTTTGGGGTTAAGGATCGAATGTCATGGATGAGACCATCCGGAGCACTGACACTCGCTCCGATTTCGATTCAAATGATCCTGCATGATACTCAATTCCTTCCTCATTGCGCTACGCGAGATCCGCAGGAACCTGACCCGATCCTTTCTAACCGTCGTCGGCGTTGTCATTGGTGTGGCCGCGGTGGTCACCATGGTTACCCTGGGACGTGGTGCCACCGCAGCAGTGAAGGATCAGATCACCAAGATGGGTAGCAATATTCTCGTACTTCTTCCCGGACAGGACTGGAGTGGCTCGGGAGCTCCCCAGTTCAGCATCAAAGACGTCGATGCGATCCACGAACAGATTCCCGGCATCCGTTCGCTCTCGCCTCGCGTTCAAGCCATGGAGAAAACCATCTATCAGGAAAACACCCGGGATACCGACATCCAGGGAGCGACGGCAAGCTACTTCACCATCGCCAACTGGAAACTTTCCATCGGTCGCTTTTTTACCGAAGCGGAGGTCTCGGAGGCCGCTGCGGTCTGCGTCATTGGCGAGACTGTCCGCAAGGAACTCTTTGGCGAGGACGTGGATCCCGTCGGCCTCAAAATCCGCTTGAAATCCACCGCTCTCGAAGTCATCGGTGTCACCGTGGCAAAGGGCCAGGGCGGCTTTTCCAATGACTTGGACGCCAACATTATCACGCCCTATACCACCGTCCTTCGGCGTCTCAAGGGCCGTGGCAACGGCAACAATATCAATCAAGTGACCATTTCCGTCGCGGAGGACTATCCTCGTGCAAACATCATGGCGGATGTTAGCGCACTGATGCGTGAACGCCGTAACATCGGTGCGAACGAGAAGGACAATTTCAATATTTACGACTCCAGGCAGTTGGCGGAAGTCATGAGCTCCAGCACTCAAGTCATGACATCGCTGCTAGGTGCGGTGGCTGGCGTAAGCCTGCTCGTCGGGGGCATTGGCATCATGAACATCATGCTTGTTTCCGTGACCGAACGCACCCGAGAGATCGGCATCCGCCTCGCCATCGGCGCGCGGGCCCGGGAAGTGATGCTGCAGTTCCTCGTCGAAGCGGTCGCCCTTTCCTCTGTCGGCGGAGTGGCCGGGATCCTTCTGGGTTATGGTCTCTGTGTTTCGCTGGCCAAGATCGTCGGCGCACCCTTTCTCTTCGACCCACAAATCAACATCCTCGCCTTTCTATTCTCCGCCGCCATTGGCATCCTTTTCGGATTCATGCCCGCGCGCCGCGCCGCAGGACTCGACCCTATTGACGCGCTCAGGCATGAGTAAGTTGAGTTTTGATAGATGAGGATTTAGACTCGGTGAACGGTAAGCATCACTAAATCCACCCCCTGTTCATCCGTCGCTGCCGGGCTATACTCGCCGGGATGCCCAAACCACATACCACGCCATCTCGCGGCTTGACCTGCACGGCCGTCCACTTCGTTCAGGTCGATTTCCCCTGCCAGATCCATCCTCGCCTCGTCATCGAATTCAGCGGCGGGCTCACGCCACCTGCACCTGCTTGTCCACGTCATCGCGGAGGTTCTCGATGATGTAGTCTTGGCGATCTGGGCGGGTATCGTGTGGAAGGCTACCGTGAGATCAAAACCAGCGTCTTGAGAATCGTTCTTCCCCTGAAATGTCCCGCTGGCTAGGCTCGCCACCAGCCAGCCTGCTTTCAGCATTCCATGTCCACACGCTTCTTTACCAACCACGGCGCACAGACGCTTTTCGCAAAATTCGAGGGCGTCTTTGCCTCGAACAAGGATCTCGCGGCCTTTGATGCTCTGGTCGGCTATCCGCCGCGAAATCGGCGATGCCATCGATGCGGTCTCGCGATTGGACGATGAAGTCCTAAAAGAGATCGCCGAGAGAAAAGCTGAGATGGCGAAAAAAGCCGCAGATGCAGCATCCAAAGCCGCAGCAGAGGTTCCCGCCACTCTCGATTATCACATTTGATTTAATTACTCATCATCATTTCCTTGCCTGATCCACCCATGAGCATCCGCTATCATCTCGGCAAATTTCCTCCCACCGGCATTCAGTGGGAATCCCTGATTCCGCTGCTCGGTCCTGCCAGCGCGGCCTTGGCCCGTTACGACGGCTTGCTCCAGGCGATCCCGAATCCGCAGGTGCTGCTCGCGCCGCTCACCACCCAGGAGGCCGTGCTTTCCAGCCGTATCGAGGGGACACAGGCCACCGCTTCGGAAGTGTTCGAGTTCGAGGCAGATGAAGCCCGCTTCACCGGCGAGCGCCGGGACGACATCCGCGAGGTGCTCAACTACCGGCGGGCCCTTTCCCAAGCGGTCAATCAGTTGTCGAAATTGCCCCTGTCCCAAAGAATTCTGCTGGATAGCCACCGCCTGCTCATGTCTGGCGTGCGTGGAGCCAGCAAAGCGCCCGGAGAATACCGGCGCATCCAGAACTGGATCGGTGCACCCGGTTGCACCGAGGAGACCGCGCGGTTCATCCCCATCGCTCCACAACTGCTTCCCGATGCCATGGGAGAGCTGGAAAAATACATCCACACGGAGGCACCGGACCGACTGGTCCAGCTCGCCGTCATCCATGCGGAGTTCGAGGCACTGCATCCGTTCCTCGACGGCAACGGCCGTTTGGGCCGCATGATCATCCCCCTGTTCCTGGTGGAGAAAAAACTGCTCTCGTCCCCGAATTTCTTCGTCAGTGCCTATTTCGACCAAGATCGGCAGGCCTATTACGATGCGCTTCTTTCCGTGTCCGCCACAGGAGACTGGACGCCATGGTGCCGTTACTTTTTACAGGCCATGACCGCTCAGGCAGCCGAGAACGAAGCCCGCGCGCGATCCATTCTCCTACTCTACGAGGAAATGAAAGCCCGCATCCCGGATGTCACCCACTCCCAGCACGCCGTCCGCGCGCTCGATTTCATTTTCCAGTTCCCCACCTTCACCAGCCCAGCCTTCGAAAAGCGGTCAGGCATTCCCGTCCCCACCGCCCGGCGGATTCTCCGGGTTCTTCGAGAAGAAGGCATTCTATTAACCATCAGGGAGTCATCGGGTCGTTCCCCGGCAATTTTGTCATTCCAAAGCCTTCTCCGTCGAGCTGAAGGGATTGTGGATCAGCCATGAACAACAAAGGATTTTGTGGCTCACTTTTTATGAAATATGAGCCACAACTAAGTTTGTCGTGATTTCGTGCACCACAAAGCGGTCGAGTTAACCAACGCCACTTTTTTGGGAAATGTGACGTTGGTTAAGTGGATGGATCACCCGTGAACGCCAGATAATGAAAGGGCGAATTTCAGGCGAAATGAATTTCGCGGTCCAGTTTTCACGCCACCGCCACTTCGATTTGCTTGTCCACGTCATCGCGGAGGTTCTCGATGATGTAGTCCTGACGGTCCGGAGTGTTCTTGCCCATGTAGAAGGCTAACAATTCCTTTACGCCTTTGCCTTCCTCGTATTCCACGTGGTCGAGGCGCATGTCGGGGCCGATCATGAAGCTGAACTCGTCGGGCGAGATTTCACCGAGGCCTTTGAAGCGGGTGATCTCGGCGGCTTTGCCGAGTTTCGCTAGGGCTTTCTTGCGCTCGTCGTCGTCGTAACAGTAGATCGTTTCCTTTTTGTTGCGGACGCGGAAGAGCGGGGTTTGTAAAATCCACAGGTGGCCGTCGCGGATCATCTCGGGGAAGAACTGAAGGAAGAATGTGAGGAGAAGCAGGCGGATGTGCATGCCATCCACGTCGGCATCGGTGGCGATGACGACTCTGTTATAGCGCAGGTATTCAATGCCGTCCTCGATGTTGAGCGCGGCCTGGAGCAGGGCGAACTCCTCGTTTTCATAAACGATCTTGCGCGGCAGGCTGTAGGTATTGAGCGGCTTTCCACGGAGTGAGAATACCGCCTGCGTTTCCACGTCGCGGCTCTTGGTGATGGAACCGGAGGCGGAGTCGCCTTCGGTGATGAAGAGGGTGGATTCCTCGCGGCGCTTGTGCTTGCTGTCGTAGCGGACGCGGCAGTCGCGGAGTTTTTTGTTATGAACTTTCGCTTGTTTTGAACGCTCTCTCGCAAGTTTCTGGATGCCTTTGAGGTCCTTGCGCTCGCGCTCGGCGGCGAGGATGCGCTTGAGGATCGCCTCGGCGGTTTTTGGATTCTTGTGGAGGTAGTTATCGAGATTGGTTTTGAGGAAATTTCCGATGAAGGTGCGCAGCGATTCGCCGTCTGGCGCGATGCCGGCAGAGCCTAACTTGGTCTTGGTCTGAGACTCGAAGACCGGCTCCATGATCCGCACGCAAATCGCGGCCTCGATGCCGGCGCGGATATCGGACGGCTCGTATTGCTTTTTAAAGAAACCACGAATCACCGCCACCAACGCCTCGCGGAATGCGACGAGGTGGGTGCCGCCTTGCGAGGTGTTCTGGCCGTTGACGAAGGTGTAATATTCCTCGCCGCTCTCGGGCGTGTGGGTGAAGGCGATCTCGATGTCCTTGCCGACGAGATGGATCGGCGGATAGAGTGCTTCGTTTTCCATTTCCTCGCGGAGCAGATCGAGCAGTCCATCCTTCGAGCGGAACTTCTTACCATTGAAATTGAGGGTGAGCGCCGGGTTCAGATAGGAATAATAGCGGCACATCTTCTCGACGAACGCGTCCTTGTATTTCGCCTTGGCGGGGAAAATCGTGCGGTCGAGTTCGAAGGCGAGACGGGTGCCATTCACGCCGTCGTCGCGGCGCGGGTTTTTCATATCCACGGTGAGCAGGCCTTTCGAGAATTCGAGAGCCTTCGTCTCCCCTTCGCGCCAGGCTTGGATTTCGAAAAAGGTGGAAAGCGCATTCACCGCCTTGATGCCGACGCCGTTCAGGCCGACGGATTTCTTGAACGCCTCGCTGTCATACTTCGCACCGGTGTTGATCTGGGCGGCGCAGTCGAAGAGTTTTCCGAGCGGAATCCCGCGGCCGAAGTCACGCACTTCCACGCGGCCTTCTTCGTCGATTTCCACGCGGACTTCCTTGCCGTAGCCCATGATGTGCTCGTCGATCGAGTTATCGACGGCTTCCTTCAGCAGAATGTAGAGGCCGTCGTCCGGAGAAGATCCGTCGCCGAGTTTTCCGATATACATGCCCGGGCGCATGCGGATGTGTTCGCGCCAGTCGAGTGATTTGATGTCGTCTTCGGTGTAATTCGCGGCCATGGGGAAATTTGTTTCGGAGTTCCTAAACGGTTGCCGTGCCGGGCGCAAGGGTTGTGAGAGGGCGGACGCGGAAGTAGCGGCGATCACCGGTCGCCGCGCCTTCTTTTTGGAATCGGCCACAAATCGACGCGGGTGGGAGACGCAGTCCAAGGTGCGGGGTTGACACTCGCTTGCCGCGTTTACTTTTGGCCTGATTCTTCATCTCGCGGCAACCGGTGATCGCCGCTACGTTCCCTTTGACGCCTTCGCCCTCCAGAGTTGCATGCCATTTGCACACTCCGGCACACGACCTTGGAATAAACTCCGGCCTCACAGACTCCCATTTTTATGAACGCAGCGATTCACAGCCCGATCCTCGCCCTCGCCGCCCTGCTACTGGGCATTTCTCAAGCCGGATGCCAACCTCAACCCCACTCCGAAAATCCCGTTGAAGTTGGAAAGGTCACTTGGGGGCGGGATTATGAAGCGGCGATCGCCTCCTCGAAAAAGTCTGGCAAGCCGCTTTGCGTGCTTTTTCAGGAGGTCCCCGGCTGCGCGGGCTGCCAACAATTTGGCCGCAACGTTTTGAGCGACCCCAAGGTGGTGAATGCAATCCAGGATAATTTCACGCCGCTGCTGATCCACAACAACGCCCAAGGCCAGGACGCGGAGATTCTCAAGAAATTCAGTGAACCCGCCTGGAACTATCAGGTCGTTCGATTTCTGGATGCCGATGGCAAGGACCTGATCCCGCGTAAGGACCGGGTGTGGGAAACTCCCGCACTGATGGAGAGGATCAACCAGGCGTTAGAAAAAGCAGGCCGCCCGAAGGTCGCGGTCAGCAGCACCAAGCGGGTCGCGATTGCCCAGTATTGCTTCTGGACCGGTGAGATGAAGATTGGTGCGATTGATGGAGTGAAGTGCACCGAAGCCGGTTTTGTGAGTGGCAGCGAGGTGACGCTTGTGGACTACGATCCAGCGAAAATTTCGCTGGAGGAACTTACCCGCAAGGCCAAAACCGAGGGCGTGGCCTCGCAAGTCATCACGGAATGGGAGAGCGCCTATCAGAAAGCGCCCGACTCTGACCAGAAGCGTCAGCTTCAAGGAACGAAGTATGCGAAAATGAAGCTCACTCCGGAACAAGCGACCAAAGTGAACGCCTTTGTGAGAACGGATCCGAAACGGGCGGATGAATTTCTAACTACCCAGTGACAGCAACCCACCGAGCCGCATTTCCAACAAATCCGTCAGCGGCTCGGCCCCACCCTTCGCGGGAAGCGCACCGGATGCGAGCATTTCGCTGACCGGAATCGGCTCGCCGGCGACGACGCGGGCGATGCGGTCCACCGGATAGGTCGGGAAGCCGTAAAGATCTTCCTCGAGTTTCAAAATCGTCTCCGCCCGGCGGTCCAGCGTGGGATCTTCTAGCAGGTAGTCGCCGATGTAGCTGTGGGCTTGGAGTGCTGTGAAGACCCGGTCGAGATCGTCCAATAACAGTTCCCGCTCCGGGAGGGTGGGCGGCTTTTCCGCATCGAGCAGACGGCGGCGGATGCGGAAGCGCAGTGCCCGCACCCTTTCGGGCGGAGTGACGGCTTTCGCATCGCGCGGGTAGCGACTCTCGACAAGCGTTAGAAGATCCTCGCACAAGCGGGTGAGACGGTCTTGCACGGTTCCGGATCCGGCCTGGCCGAGGTATTCGGTTTCCTTGAGGGCGAGCACCCCGGTGCCGAGCCGGTGGATCCGGTCGTCCACCGGCATCCGCGGCTTCGGCGTCCAGCCGATGCGGTGCTCAAGTTTGGAGAGCCTGCCGCAAAAGGTGGATTCCACCACCGGGTCATGAAAAAACCGCAGTCCCACCGGCACCAGATAAGCGCTCTTGCCGGCGACAAGCCGCGCGGCTGCTTTCAGGAGGATCGAAGCGACTCCCTCGTTCAGCGGATCGAGCCGGCGGTGGTGGTGATAGATTTCGCCCTCGGGAAAAATGACCAATGGGTCTTCCGCTTTTTCCAACAACGTGATCGCCGTCTTGATTGCTGATAGATCGGGTCCGTCGCGATCCACGGAGAACACTCCCATGCTTTGCAAGGCCCACGAGGCGGTGGGACTGACTTCGAAAATCTCGCGCGCGGCCATGAAGAAAGGCCGCATGCCGTGGCGGGCGGCGATCTCCATGATGACGTGCGGGTCCGAGTGGTCAGAATGGTTTGGCGCCAGCATCACTGCGTGGCCGGCGGCATGCAACCCGCGGACGGGTTCGAAACCTTCGGCCTCGATTTTCGCGATGCGGTATTTCCGTTTCAGATGGACTGCCCGGTTCAAGGCGAGCCCGAGGGGACGCAGCCAGGTTTGCTGCTTCGGCGGTCGGAAGGAGTAGGGAAGATCGTTTCGGAGTCGGCGCACAAGATTTTCCTATCGGAATGCCGCGCGAAGGAAAGGTT
>JBBQDJ010000181.1:0-7604 GCA_038319595.1 Verrucomicrobiales bacterium | reverse complement strand
CCGGCGAACCATCCGTCGAGCCATCAATCACTAACCACAACGGGGTTCGCAGTGAGATCGCCGATTTCACCGTTTCAACCAAAATGGGGCCCGTATTGTAGCTCGGAATGAGAATCAGCGGTCGAAAGTCGGGCATGTCCGCCCTCCTTTACCGATCCAACTCGTTCGGAGCAAGCATCGCGAAAACTCATTCGTCGGTGGTGTCGATTTCTCGCCGCAACGAGTGTGGTTTCGCGAGCTCCTGTTCATACACTGCGGTCAGCCGGGCGGTGAAAGCCTGTGACGACTCATCCGGCCCTGGCATGAGGGGCTCGCCGAGGTCCACCCGCAGCAGGATCGGAAAAACTGGCCGTCGCCACAGCGGCCAGCCTTTTTGCAGGAAGCGGGTGTTACTGCGGATAAAAATCGGATAGACTGGCGTTTGTGATCGCATGGCGATGATGGCGCAACCTCCCTTGAGTGGGTTGATCCAACGGGCGTCCGGTTTGGTCCGGGTGCCTTCGGGGAACAGCAACAACTGCCCGCCCTCATGCAGTGATCGCGACGCCTCGCGGATCATGCGGGTCATTCCGTCATTGGCCAGGTAGCCGGCGAGGCGCGCACCACCACCGAGGACGATGTTATGGAGAATCTGCTTTTTCATCACGCACACGGCCGATGGCAGCCGGGCGATGATGAAAACGACATCCCACAGCGAGGTGTGGTTGGGAGCCGCGATGAACGGGTGCTTGATGGTCTCAAGCCGGTCGAGCGCACGGAGATCCGCCCGCACCAGATCGGAAAGCCGGAGATAAACGACGAATTTCCGGAACAACTGGTGCAACAAATAACGCCCCAGCCGTTCACCGGTCCGCTTTGGCAGAATCAAATGCAGTGGCCCGCCAACCAAGGTCAGAATTCCGCCGAAAACTCCCCAATAGAGGAGACCCAGAGCCATCATGACATAATCCCACGGAGCGCGGAGCCACCAACGAAGCGTCGCGGCTGCGGGGGGATAAATCGTCAGAGAACTACCTGGATCGCTAGATTCCACTGGGGCTGAACCTAATGCGCAAACAGGAGACGGTCGATTTGATTTTTCCCCGCGGCAACTTTCCAAGGGTAGCGCTGAAAGAGCTGGCTGTCTGAACATCAGAACCGAGGCCTCTTCAGGCTTTCAACTCGACGCGCTCATAGAGATCGGCCAGCGCCAGCGCAGCCTCGATTTCCGGCAGTGGGATCGTGCTTTCCAAGCCGGAATGCCGTTCGATGGCAAATCCGCCTTCGGGCTTGCGCCGGTGGAGGGTGACAGCTGGGAACTCCGGCTCGACAAAGAGCAGGACTTTCAGAGAGTTGATGGTGAGGTAAGCGTCGCGTTTTTCGCCGAGATCGGCGCGGCGGGTGGAATCGCTGAGAACTTCGATGATCACCACCGGCCGATCTTGAAAATGGTCCGAGCCAGAATTCGACTCACAGACCACCATCGCGTCCGGATAGTATAGGCGTGTGTGATCTGGAAATTCGATGCGGACTTTCGTGTCGCTGTTAAAGGGTTGGCAGGATTTTCCCCGGAGTTGGGCGCCGAGCGCCAAGAGCGCGCTGGTGGAGATGCTATTATGCTGATTCGTCGCACCCGCCATGGCGTGGACGGTGCCGCCCAGATACTCATGCTTCACTTCGCTGATTTCCTCGCCCGCGAGATAGTCGTTCACAGTAATGAAATCCGGCTGTTTGACTGCGGTCATGATGCGATGGTAGCAGGCCGCCGGTAGGATGGCAACCGGTTCAAACGATCGTGTCTTTGAAGTCGGTTCCCGCCACGTGGCCTGTTTGCGTCTCGCGGGCGAAAGGTCGATTTGAAATCCTCGCTAAGGCATCGGGGCTTGTCAGAGACCGTCTGCCACGTGCGATACTTCGCCACAGATGAGTCCCACAGATCAAACCGCCCTGGATGCCTTGCCGCACGGAAGCTCGTTCCGGTTTGTCGATGAGTTGAAATCGCTGGTAGCGGGCGTGGAGGCGACGGCGACTTACCGGGTGAAGGGGAACGAGGCATTTCTCACAGGCCATTTTCCGGGAAATCCCATGATGCCGGGAGTCATCTTGATCGAAGCGATCGCCCAACTCGGCGGGGTGGTCGCACAAACCGACCCCGTGCATCCAGCGATGGAGGACCTGCGGCTCACCGGAGTGCGGGCCGCGAAGATTTTGGGTGCCGCGGTGCCCGGCGAAGTTCTGGAGATCCGCGCCAAGCTGGAAGGGCGCTTGGGCGGCTTGGTGCAAGTCGAAGGCGACGTTAGAATCGGCGACGTGTTGCTCGCCAGCGCGAAGGTCACCCTGAGTGGGACACTGCCAGTGACCGATTAAAAAAACACCCGCGCCCGGCCCCCCGGCCGAACGCGGGTGTGAACCCAGCTTCCATGAAAAAATGTTAGAGTGTCAATGATCCGGAACAGCAGGAACCGTCTTCTTGTTGAACTGGAAGCGCAACCCTCCTCCAGGAGAACTGGTGTCGAGGTTGAGACTCTCCATCCGCCTGCGCACGTTGTCGGGTGCGGCGGAACGTTCCTCCTCGGTGTTCCATGGTCCGCTCCAAACGACATTGTCCTGCTGATCTCGTAGGGTGATCTCCTTGGCTCCGTCTTTGGACTTCACCTCGATGCTACCATCCTGATCTCTCATTTTCAGAGTCGCGCTGCCTTGGCTTTGAGCTGCGGCATCAGGCAGCGGTCGCAGTTTTGGCACGGCATCTGGCAGCACCTTCCCGCCGCCGAGCAGCCGCTTGTGGAGCTCGCGGATCGCCTCTTCCATTTGCGGGGGGACGGCATTCTGATCATTGCCCATTTTTAGATCGAGGCCACCGATCGCATCGCGGATGTGGTCGGCCATTTCCTTCGGCAGTTCATCGAGATTCATCTGCTCGATACTGGGTGGTTCCGCCATGGCAAGGTTGTCAGGTCTAACTGCCAAGGTCACGTCGATCTTGACGGGCTTGCCCTTGTGAATGACATCGAAGCTAACGACGTCACCCGGCTTGTGGGAGCTGATCTGGTTGGAAAGCTCGATTTGGGAACCAACGGGCTGCCCGGCCACCGCGGTGATCACATCATTAATCGCGATGCCCGAAGTGATGGCAGGACTATCGGGAGCCATCGAGCGAACGAGGACTCCTCCGGTTTTACCAAGATTAAGATGATCTGCGAGAAACTGTGGGACTTCTCCAGAGACCACTCCGAGGAAGGCGGTGGCTGTCTTGTTGGCTTCCTTGGCCGGTGCCGCAGGCTTGGTGTCCGGTGGGAGCTTGAACTGTGGCAGCGATGCCGCTTGCTGTTTCACTTGAGGTGGTGGCGGGGCGTCATCCTCGGGTCCCTCGATCGCGAAGGCCGGAGCGATCAGGAGGGTTGCCAGGCTGGCCTTAAAGAATGTGGATGGTATCGTTTTCATTGCTTACTTACTAGGAGCGTAGTAGCTAGGGTTTCTTGTCTAATAGATTCAGTTCAATCAGTTTTCGCTGGAACGAGCATGTAGCGGATGCCTGGCTGCTCGACTTGATATTCCCTGCCTTCCTTGTCCTTCAGGGTGATCCGATCAACAAACTCGACGCGCATCAGGTTGTGAGGCTGGCTGTTGGATTTCCAAACCACCCCTTCGTCGTGGATGTTGCTAACACCGCGGTTAAAACCGGCGGGAGCGAAGTTTCCAGATGCCGCGCTCGTGCTCCTATCAGGCGGAGTGACGGATTGATTGGCAAGATTCGTCGTGGGTCCGCGCATCGGAACAAGCAGCGCGCTGGCAGCGCCGACCAGGGCGACGGCAGCGGCGGCCGACCACATCGGGCGGTTGGACCGCTGGGCTCGGACAGCACCTGCTTTGGGAAACAGCAGAATCTTGTCGTCCACCGGGAATGGAACTTCGCGGAAGATCGTTTCCAGTGAGGCGAGAAAGTCAGGAGCAAGGCTGCAAGGCGCAATGCCGCGCAGACGCGCTTCAAAGCGTAATTCGTCCGGGCTGAGGACAGTCAGAGTGCCATCCGCCGCCGCCTCGAGGCGGGACAGCAGCGCATCGTCCAGCGGCGCGGCGAGCAACTCGCGGAGTTCCGCTTCCATAGATTCTTGATCGAGATTCATCGGGGATCGTGAGAAAGTTTTCTGTTGCAAATCAGATAGAGAGATCACCCCGGCGGCGGGCGCTGCCGAGACTTCGTTTGAGGGCTTCGAGACCATAGCGGTAGCGCGAAGCGGCGGTGTTCTGGGAGATCCCGAGAGTTTCGCCGATCTCAGCGAAGGTTCGGTCTCCCCAGATTTTCATGAGGATGACTTCGGAAAACTTGGCCGGTAGTTCCTTGAGCTTGTCCTCAAGTTGGTCGCGGGTTTCGTCATCGTTGTTGTCATTCTCGAACCAGGGTTGAAAGGCATCGAACTGCTCGGCATCGGCCCCCACATTATCCTCCCGCCGTTTTCTGCGGTCGTCACGGCGGCTGAGGTCGATGGCCAAGCGGCGGATGGTGGTGTAAATGTAAGGCAGCCAAGATTCCTGCCCACCGACGAATTCCCCGGAGCGAAGTTTCTCGACGAGTTTGACGAGAGCGTCCTGAAGAATGTCCTTGGCGTCTTCTTGAGAGCGCGACTGCTGCCGCGCGAAGAGGAGCAGTTTCGGGCCATTTTCTTGAAGCCACTCGCGCCAAGCGGAAGCGGCGGGTGATGCTTCGGATACCGCAGTCATGAATGCCATGGGATTGATTTCATCCATAGAGCGAAACGGTAACCGGGATTTGTCTCCCGTTTCAAAATTTAAGTCCCGACCGACCGCTGATTCAAGGTCAGTGGGGATTCTCGAGCGGGATGCTTAGTTTTTCCCGGCACCCTTCTTGCGTTTGGCGGGCGCGCCTGAGGCGGCTTCGCCGGCAGGGACGGCGTCTTTGGTAAGGACCTTGAGGCGTGCTCGCAATTCCTTCACTTTTTCCGGTTGAGATGCGGCGAGGTTGTGCTTCTCCGAGATGTCATCGGCGAGGTTGTAGAGTTCCATTGTTCCGGATTCGCGTTCTTCGCCGGCGGATTCCTCGGTATCTTTTTCAGACGCGTTGAGCAGGAGTTTCCAATCGCCCGCCCGCAAGGCCATGGTGTTAGGGCGGGTGCCGGGAATGAGCAACTCCGCATGTGGAGACTTGGCACCCTGGGTGAGGACGGGCCAGAGATCGCGGCCGTCCAGAGTGTTAGTTCCGGAATCCGGAGCACCGACGAGATGGAGCAACGTCGGATACCAGTCGGAGACATGCAGCGGCTCGGTGATCGCGATGCCAGCGGGAATCCGATCCGGCCATGTGGCGAAGGCGCATACCCGGATGCCACCTTCATAGAGGGTGCCCTTGCCGGCACGCAGGGGTGTGTTCATTGTTGCGATGCCCGGAGCTGGACCTCCATTGTCGCTTGAAAAAATGATGAGGGTGTCCTTGAGCAGGCCTTTTTCATCGAGAGCAGTCGTGATTTGGCCGATGGCTTCATCGACGGCGGCAAGCATTCCAGCGATCTGGCGGCGGGTCGCGGGGAGTTTCTGATAGGGTTGCATGTAAACATCCGGCACCTGATGGGGAGTGTGAATGCCGTTGAAAGGGACGTAGAGGAAAAGCGGTTTCCCCGCAGCTTGGTCCTTGATGAGACGGCAGGCCTCTTTCGCCACCAGATGGGTCGAGTAACCTTCTTCAACCAGTGGCTTGTCATCGCGATACCAATCCGGTTTGCCGTCACGGTTGTGCTTGAAGTAATCGATCGCACCGAACAGGTGGCCGTATTGGTGATCGAAGCCCCGCTGGGTAGGGATGTATGCCGGTTGGAAGTCGCCGAGATGCCATTTACCACAAATCGCAGTGGTGTATCCCGCTTCGCGCAAGGCCTGCGGAAGCAGCCGCTCGGTCAAGGGAAGTCCCCATGGGGCTCCGGGCCGGACGACGGTGTAAACGCCGGTGTGGGTAGCGAGACGACCGGTCATGAGGGCTGCTCGGGTGGGAGAACAGACCGGTTGTGCATAGAACGACTTCAGGTTCGCGCCCTGCTTCGCGAGCTTGTCGATGTTAGGCGTGTGGATGTCGGTTCCGCCGTTGAATCCGCAATCGGCGTAGCCCAGATCGTCCACCAGAAAATAGACGATGTTGGGTTTGGACTCCGCCTGAGAATTCACACTGAGCCCCGGGATCAGGAGGGCCGAAGCAAGGAGGATTCCTCGCAGCGAGCAAAGGCGGTTGGGTTTCACAAGCTGATAGAACCGATTGAAATGGCGGGTGAATGGTGACATTTCCGTTAGGTTCGTAATTTTTCAGTTACGCCTGTTTCACATCCACCCACTGCTTGGTGCGGGCGGACTCGAGGACCGCGTCGCAGACATATTGGGTGCCAAGCGCATGGCGGAAATCCGGAAAGCGCTTCTCAGCCGCCGGGTCGTCGAGTGATTTGAAGAACTCGGCGAGTTCGTGGGTGAAGGAATGCTCGTAGCCAAGGCAGAGACCCGGAACCCACCAGTTGCCTGAGTAGGGATGGTCGCCGTCGGTCGCGTGGATGTTGGTCCAGCCGCGGCGGTCTCCGGGAACACCGTGGTCGAAATACGATAGATAGTTCAGATCGTGGAGATCCCAAGCGAGGGACTTTTTCTCACCGTTGATCTCGAACGTATAGAGCGCTTTGTGGCCGCGAGCGTAGCGGGTGGACTCGAAGATGGCGAGTGAGCCGTTGGAAAAGCGCGCAAGGAAGGCACAGGCGTCGTCGATGGTGACAGGATGCTTTTCACCGGTGGCAGTGTGGACGCGCTCCTTGATGAAGGTCTCAGTCATCGCGCTAACGGAAACAATGTCGCCATTGATCCAGCGGGCGGTGTCGATGCAGTGGGCTAACAAGTCACCGGTGACGCCGGACCCAGCAGCGGCGGCATCGAGACGCCAGAGACCGGCGCCGCCTTGTGGGAGCTCTTCGGAAATCGTCCAGTCCTGGAGGAAATTCGCGCGGTAGTGGAAGATGCGGCCGAGTTCGCCGGCATCGACGATGTTTTTGGCCAGCGTGACGGCGGGGAGGAAACGGTAGTTGTACCAGACGAGGTTAGGCAGACCGGAAGCTTCCACGGCTTTGACCATTTCCTCACCCTGAGTGCCGTTGAGGGCGAGGGGTTTTTCGCAGAGGATCATCTTACCGTTAGCGATGCAGGCGAGGGCGATTTCAGCGTGGGAATCGTTGGGCGTGCAGATGTCGATGGCGTCGATGTCATCGCGTTTGACGAGCTCACGCCAGTCGGTTTCGTAAGAGGCGTAGCCCCATTTTTCGGCGAAGGCGGCGACCTTTTCCTTGTCACGACCGCAGACGGCCTGGCGGACCGGGACGTGCTCGGTGTCGAAGAAGTGGGAGAGTTGGGAGTAGGCGTTCGAATGGGTGCGGCCCATGAAGCCGTAGCCGATGAGGCCGATGCGGATTGGTTTTTTCATGTCAGATTTTGGTTATTGCGAGGGTGTTTTGGAAAAATGCTTTACTAGCGCATCAAATGATGCTCTTTTTGATGCATGAGAACGACAGTTACGTTGGATGATGAATTGTTGGCCAAAGCCATACAATTCACAGGGATTGAGGAGAAATCCAAATTGTTGAATC
>JBBQDJ010000180.1:0-7616 GCA_038319595.1 Verrucomicrobiales bacterium | reverse complement strand
CGCGCATTTTTCGGAACCGGATGGATCGTGCTGGCGGACTCCACGGTTTCCGGCAACACCGCTGTGGATACGGGTGGTGGCTACTCCGGAATCACCGGCTACAAGGTCGTGGGAACACTCTATGCCTCCAACACGACGTTTTCCGGGAATGCCGCCGGTCAAAGCGGTGGAGCGATCAGCGGTTACTATTTGGTCGATCTGAGGAATTGCACCGTTTCCCAAAACACCTGCACAAATCCGGCAGGCGCGGGTGGTGGGATTGCCTCGGCCTCGCTCTCTCTGGAAAACTCGATCGTCGCGGGAAATACGGCCGCCACCAACCCTAACATTTCCGGATCCACGACCACCCAATCGGGGGTGAATTTCATCAGCGGCGACCCGCTGCTCGGCAACCTAGCAAATAACGGCGGCGCGACTGCTACGATGCAGCCCACCCCGGCGTCTCCGGTGATCGATGCGGGCGCGATCACAGCCGACCTGCCCGCCACCGACCAACGCGGCGAGGCACGTCTATCAGGAACTTCAACGGACATCGGCGCGGTGGAAATACAGGAAATACTCGTCAACACCTTGGTTGACGAAAATGATGGCATCAACGTCGGCGGCATTTCCTTACGGGATGCCATCGGAGTGTTTTCCAGTCCGTCGCCTCCCGAATTGATCCGGTTTACTCCTGCCCTTGGCGGCGGAACGATTGTCCTGAACGGCAGTTCTCTGCTCATCGTTGCTCCGAGCCTCGCCATCGATGCGACAAGTCTGCCGGGAGGCATCACGGTTTCAGGGAATCATGCGTCAGAGGTCTTTCGTATCTTGTTCAGCTCTGCTCAACTCAGCGGTCTAACGATCACCGGCAGTTTGGGGAGTGCGGTCGTCGTCGGGACATCCACCGCTAGCCTAACGGATTGCCTGATCCGAGATAATTTCACCTCCGGAGACGGCGCGGGACTTGAGGTTTTCGACACCTTTAGCTCCAGCGCGAATGTCACTCGCTGCACCTTCCAGAACAACACCGCCACCGGCAACGGCGGTGCGATCGAGAATACCGCACTCGTCCGGATCAAAGATTGCACCTTCTCGTCAAATCACTCCGGCGGCAGCGGCGGCGCCATCAAGACAGGCAGCTATCGCGCCGGCATGACGATCATGAACTCCACATTTTCCGGAAATTCATCCGTCGGTGCCGGTGGCGCGATCGACGCTGGAACCTTGAAGCTCATCCACTCGACGGTGGTGGGAAACAACGCTGCCACGGGTAATGGCGGCGGCCTTTCATCGACCTCTCAGACCGGAATTCCCGATATTGGCGTCACCCTCGCCAACAGCATCGTCGCCGGCAATACGGCGACCTCCAACCCGAACGTCAACGGCGTGATCGATGCGTATTATGGCGTGAATCTCACCACCGGAAATCCACTGTTAGCACCGCTCGATCACTACGGCAGTCCGACAAAAACCATGCCACCACTTCCAGGCTCCCCCGCGATCGATGGCGCTGCGGTTCTGCCGGATGTTGACCCATACGCTCAGGGCGACATCGGACATGACCAGCGCGGAGCGCCCCGCCCGACGGGACCCTTGCCAGACATCGGCGCGGTGGAGGCGTTTCCATTCTCTTCGCTTGTGCTGATAGACAGTGATGGCGATGGCATCGACGACCGGCTCGAACCCGCCTACGGCCTAACCATTGGATCGAATGACAGCCTGCGCGATTCGGATGGCGATGGCTTCACAGATGCACAGGAAATCGCCAACATGACCGATTTGAACAACGCCTCCAGTTTGCTCAGGATCCTCTCTTTGGCTCACGCTCCGGGCTTCAATGCAGTTTCCAACCGCATTTTCGACGTCACCTTCAGTAGCTTTCCGGGGCTATCCTACTCGGTGGAATGCGATCCGGACCTCGATTTCCACAGCCCGGAAGCGCGGGTCACGGCACCGGTCATCGCGGATGATTTTACGCAAACCCGGCGGGTTACCCTGCTACCGGAACGCGATTTCGTGCGGGTTCGCAGAAATCCCTGATCTCTCCATGAGAGGTTGCCAGCCGGAGAAAATCCGTATTTCCTCCCATCCATGTCTGACATCAAAATCACACTCCACACGACCGCTGGCGACATCAATGCCCGGATCTTCGCTTCCCAAGTTCCGGTCACCTCCGCGAACTTCCTGAACTTGGCCAAGCGCGGTTATTACAACGGCGTCGCCTTCCACCGCGTGATCGCCAATTTCATGGTCCAAGGCGGCGATCCGACCGGCACCGGTTCCGGCGGCCCTGGCTACAAGTTCGCTGACGAGATCGATCGCTCGCTGAAGCATGAAAAAGCGGGCATTTTCTCGATGGCCAATGCCGGCCCGAATACCAACGGCAGCCAGTTCTTCATCACGCACCTCCCTACCCCGCATCTCGATGGCAAACACGCCGTTTTCGGCGAGGTCATCACTGGCCAGGACGTCGTCAACAAGATCGCCAAGGGTGACAAAATCACCTCCATCGACATCCTTGAGGACACCACGGCCCTGTTCGAATCCCAGAAGGACAATCTGGAGCATTGGAACTCGATTCTGGATCGCTGAAAAATCAAAAAGACAAGTTAGTTAACTAAAGCTAACCAATTCAAAATCCCCGCACCTCGCGAACAAGAGGCTGCGGGGATTTTTATTTAGCTCCACAACCTATTCTTTTTTAGCGTTTTACAGAAACTCTTAGAAATCCAAACTTCCCCGGTCCCCTCCTCCGCGATCACGTAAATTACACCGGACTTCTTGATTTTCGGTGGTAATAGGCTTTTTATGACGGCGTCAGTTCGCAAGAGCAGACACCAAATCCCCCCCCACAACATGAATCCACACCAATCCCCCCTTGGTGGACGCTGGATGACCGGTCTGCTTGCTAGCATGTGCTTGGTTGTCTCCGCCTCCGCCGCCGGCATTCCCACTGGCAAGCTCAATGTCGACCGCTCATTGGTCCGCGCTGGCGTCAAATCCAATCTCGATTGGCAAATCCAGTACCCCACCATCGTCACCGACCTCGTGTCTGTCACTTCCACAGGCACCATTATTCCAAAAATACCGATGAAAATGCGCGTCCGGACCCTCGGAGTCGCCTTCCAGTCCGGATCCACCCTGCTTCCGATCGAAGGGAACTGGTCGAAAAACGGCGGCGCGTGGACCAAGTTCTTCTACGGCACCGGCCTTTCGGTAGTCCCGACGAACATCCTCGTCGATACGACGGTCGCCGCCAACGACCGAATCGCATTCGGTGCCCGCGGCTGGAGCGGTTCCTCGTGGTTCCCCTTTCACGACACCACCAAGACCGACAAATACGTCATTGTTCTGAAAAACGGCGATAGCGCCCCCAGCTATGCGCCCGCCTACAACCAGACGAGCACCAAGGGATTTCTTTCCCCTTACATCGACTCGACCGGCAAGATCAAGATCGGCAGCCGAGACCTGATCCTTCTCTGGGAATGCTCCAATGCGGCCCCCGGAACCACCTATTTCGACATGCAGGACCTCGTCGTCCTCGTGACCTTTGAATAATCCCCTCACCTCCATTTTTCATCCCCCCCCATGAAAGCCTCACTCCTCCTCCTCGCACTCGCTTCGGGTGTTTTTGCCCAAGCTCCGGTCCTTGCCCGCATCACGCCGGAAGCGCTGGCCAAAATCCAACAGAACAACCCCATCGCGAACCTGCCGAAAGTGCAGACCACACCAGTAAACGTCGAGCGTCCTGCGGAACAATCCATCATCAAACAATCGATGATCCTGCATGACGGCAAAAACTGGACCATCGTACCCAAAGGAGCGGTGATCTTTCTACCTGAAGCCATGAAAAGCCGCGTGGACGTGAAACCCGTCGGCACCCTGCTTGCGTGGAGCGATTTCCTTGCGAAAAACTTCGCTTGGATCACGACCAACGAAGTCACCTTCGACCAAGCAGCAGGCAATACACCGCTGCCCGCTGCACGGGTCGCCTTCTGGGCGAAGCAGGACAAAATCGTCGTCGCCGTCCATCAACAAGGACCGATCTCCGTGAACATCGACAAGACCCCACAAACCATCACCCAACGATGAAATCCATTCCGCTACTCCTTGCCCTCGGTTCGATGCATGCCCTAGCAGGCCCGACCACCTATGTCAATTTCGTCCGCCAGAACCAACAAGGCACCAACGTCATCTGGGACATGCCGGTGGCCCCCACTGGCGCCGCACCTTCCGCCTTGTCCATCGATACCGGCGGATCTCTTTTCCAGCTCTGGACCGTAGAACAGTCCGGCGGGAGCCAAGATTATCTGCTCGATCAAAAACTTGTCGGAGCCTACCTGCCCAAAGCCGACATCAAGGTCATCACCCTCGACCCTAACAGCACCTATCCACGCACCCGGGTGGACAAACCGTTTTCGGTGGAAGTCACCGTCGACGGATTGATGACCGGCACCGGCCTGCCGGACGCTTCTACCAAGGTTCTGTTGGAACAGCACATCCAGTCCTATGCCACCGGGCAAACCTCGCTCGAAGCCACCGTGGTCCAGTCCAACACTCCGCTCACCACCGGCATCCTCACCACCAACGGCAAGACCGTGCTCCAGTTCCCTGCCTCTTCATTGAAAGCCGCCGATCCGACCAAGGCCAGAGGCGAGGAACACTTCGTCGTGCACGCCCTGCCCGATGGGACCCTCACCCAGACCCAGATCGCCTCCGGCTACGTCGTCGTCTATCCGATCGCGTCCGGTTCCATCGGCGGCCTCATCTCCGGCACGGAATACCGCTATCAGCTTCCCACAGTCCAACTCAACCTCAACGACCTCTATCCGCGCAGCAACACGAAATTCGTTCTCTACGAGGGCTCCAAATACAACGGCGTCACCGGCACTTTATTGAAAGCCTTCGCCTGGGATGATCCGAAAATGACCACTTCGCTTATCATCTCCTCCGACGAACTCAGCACGAGGATTACCAAAGACGGCACTTACACCGTCGCCCTCATGAGTGAGACAGTTTACGGCACGGAACTCCTCGCACCGCCCATCACCTTTTCCGTGAAGCGCACCCTCTCCGTCAACGCGATGCAGGTCAATTTCTCCGACGGCACCAACTGATTTCAAACACTCCCCCCAACAATGGCCGGTCGGTGTGATCGGAGGATGCAGCCCCCCAAGCATTCTCCTCGTCACCCGATCGGCTCTGTTTTGCCCAAGTCCATCCGGCAGGGACCGCTGATCATCTGGCTAGACATACGCAGCGATCCCGACAGGATTCAGGGCCTTTCACCACTCGTCCAATTTATGTCCGAATTCCTCGTCATCCCACGCCAAGACCACGATTCCCTCGTTTCCAAAGCCTACCAATCCCACGGCTACACTGCCGAAGAGGCCGCGGAAGGGGCGAAGCTCGCCGCCGAAGCCGCCCGCCACGGGATCCGCACCCACCACGCGCTCAAGGCCCTGCATCTCGACCATTTGTTCGGCTCCAAAGCCGGCGGTTGCGTCCCCGGCGCGGAAATCGAAGTCCTGCCATCGCGGTTTCCTGCCTCCGAGCGTTGGAACGCCAACAAGAAATTAGGTCAATCCGTCGCTTACCGTGCGATCAACCGCGCCATCGAACTTGCCGACCAATACGGTATCGCCCAGATTGCAGTGGACAATTGTTTCCACTACCTCTGGGGCGGCGGCTACGTGATGGAAGCCGCCGAGCGCGGTTACTACGCCTACACCAACTGCACCTCCACCCTCGCCGAAGTCGTTCCTTTCGGCGGAAAATTCCCCACCCTCGGCACCAACCCCCATTCCTGGGGCATCCCCGCTTTTGAAAAAGGCGGCGTCCCCATCGTCATGGACTGGGCCACCGCCACCGTCGCCATGGGTCGTGTCCAAGCCTTGAAACGCGAAGGAAAAACCCTGCCTCCCGGTGCTGCCGTCGATGCGGACGGAAATCCCACCATCGACCCTAACGAAGTGAAGGCCCTGCTCCCCTTCGGCGGCCACAAGGGCTACGGCATGTGCCTGCTCAACGAAATCTTTGGTGGCCTCATCGGCGGCTCCATCCCCACCCTGCGCGGACGAAAACTCGAAACGCCCGGCGAGAAAAACACCGCCGTCTTCTATTTCCAGATCGTCCATCCCGATGCTCTATCAGGCGGAAACTTCGCCCACGGCCGCAGCCAGATGGAAAACCTCAAGGCCGTCATCGACGATGTGTTAGGCCACGGCAATGACGGAGCCATGCTCCCCGGCCAGATCGAAGCCGGCTTCCGCAAGCGCTCGGACGCCGCCGGCGGCATCCTCTTCACCGAGGCCGAGGTCGCCGAGTTCAACGAGATCGCCACCGAACTCGGTGAGCCCGCATGGGACATCGCCAAGCTCGCCAGAGCTTGAGTAGCGGCGATCACCGGTCGCCGCGTTTACCGCTAGTGTGGTGTCAGATTCAATGTGACGGATAGGGAGGCAGGACGTGGTTGTGGCGTCTCGCCGCAACGAGTTATTTCATTGCCCCGAGACGGGGCAACCACGTTCGGCGCTTTATTCGACATTTTGAATTTTACACGACACTATCCATTCCATCCGCGGCGACCGGTGATCGCCGCCACATACCATCCCGATGATCCGTCAGCTCCGTATCTTCGCGTTCACCGCCACTTCGGCCTTCGCCCAGCCCGCCGACGTCTCTACGGCTTTGGCGAAGTTCACCCAAGACGGCAAAATCCCCGGTCTGGTCGTCGCTGCCGTGCTTGATGGAAAAATCATCGCCACCGGGGCGACGGGTGTTAGGAAATACGGCGATCCTACGCCCATCACCCTCGAGGACCAGTTCCACATCGGTTCCTGCACCAAATCGATGACTGGCACGCTCGCCGCGATGCTCGTGGCCGATGGAAAAATCAAGTGGACCACCACCGTCGCCGAAGTTTTCCCCGAACTCAAAATCCACCCAGACTATCAGAAGGCCACCCTCCTCCAGATGGCCTCTAACACCGGCGGCGTCCCCCACGACATTCCGCCCGCTCTGTGGGCAAGCACCTGCGCGAACCGCGACCAGCCCGAAGGCAAACAACGCCTCGACTTCGTCCGGGCGCTGCTATCAAGTCCGCCTGCCTATCCACCGGGCACGCAAAATCTCTATTCCAACGGCGGCTTCACCATCGCCGGAGCGATGTTGGAAAAAGTCAGCCGCAAGGCCTATCAGGATCTCATCACTGAGCGTCTTTTAAAACCGCTCCACCTGGATTCGGCGGGATTCGGCATGCCTGCGACTGCTGGAAAGATCGATCAGCCCTACGGTCACCTCCTCCGCGATGGGATGCCTTTTCCCATTCCTCCAGGGCCTGAGGACGACAATCCACCCGCCATCACCCCGGCGGGCCGCGTCCACCTCTCCATTCTAGATCTGGCAAAATACGCAAGTTTCCATCTCGGCACGGCGCAAAACCCACCTCTCGATCAAACATCGCTGACCTTCCTCCACACAGCCGTCCCGCCCGCAAAGGACTACGGCGTTGGTTGGGTCATTCTGCAACGCCCGTGGGCCGGCGGCACTGCGCTAATGCACAACGGCACCAACACCATGAACTACGCTGTCATGTGGCTCGCACCGGAGAAGAAATTCGCTGCCGTCGCAGC